>NZ_CAWUDP010000006.1:0-174496 GCF_963920835.1 Scytonema sp. PCC 10023 | reverse complement strand
AATGCCTGAGAAGCCTACACCATACCCGTTAGGGTTGGTGTAGGAGCGTCACTAAACTTTTGCAGCACTAGAACGCTTGTCATTGTGTGGGTATCAGACCGAGCAAACATCTGACGAGGTAAATCAATGCTGGCTATGATGTAGGCGTTTCGCAGAACTTTTCGACGAATAAATGCCAAACCAGGATTAGACAAAATACTATCAGGCAGAACGATTGCCATACGTCCCCCTGGTTTGACAAATTCCAAACACCGTTCTACAAACAACTGCTCAGGAGGTAGGGAAGAGCGTGGGGCTTTGGCTTCTGCTATCGAGAGTTCAAACTGATCCAAGATATATGGATCATCAATGGGTAACTTTGAACCGAAAGGAGGATTAGTCAAAACGACATCAAACGATTCTAGCCGAATGTTTTCAAGTCCTGCGTCCGCCGATACAGGAGAATGTTGCTCAACAAACACCAACATCTTTTAGCAGCAGTAGGGTGCGGTAGGACACAAAGCTGTAAAATATATGGAAACTTTCCGTCTAATTCCTCAGTGAGGGACGTTATGCGGAAAGTTTTTGCATATCTTCTCTCAATGAGGTAGGACTTACGCACTGTACAAATAGAGGATTTCGTAGCCGTCGCCAGGTAGTTTAGGACAGAAACTGAACGTAAAACCTGGACACTGACAGACTTTCAACTTTGTTCCCTGTTAAGAGTTCCCTGTTCCCTGCTATAAGTGAACACTTATTTCTGCTGAACTTGTATAAGCTATAAGCTAAATTTTTAAGTTTCTCACCGAAATGAAAAGGGTCTACATTCTGTTTTGTCTCTGCTTTCTCCTGTTCTCAAATTTGGCTTTTTCAAGTATTTCCTATGCCCAGATAAAAGACCCAATTTCCGAGAAAATTGAAAAATCAAAACTCTCTGTAGGACTGAAAGAAGTTGTGCAAATTCCCTTAAGTGGAATAGGAAGAGAGAGAGTAGCGAGATTGAATATGTTAACCCATGCAGTTGACGGTAGTGGAAGGTTATTCGTCAATGATATGCGTGGCAAGCTCTATGTAATTATTAATGATAAAGCCTCTGTATACATGGATTTAAAAAGGTTATTGTGTTCAGGCTTTAGCGATGAAACTTCACAACAGGGTTTTTCCTATTTTGCTTTTCACCCAGAATTTGCCAAAAATGGAATTTTTTATACTGTAAATAGCGAAGAAAAAAATAATCGCATTCCTGATTTCCCAGTTACCAAAAGTATTGTTGATAGCGAAGGCAAGATTATAGAAAGCACTCACCACGACGTGATTCGCGAGTGGAAAGCTGACGACCCTACTGCCAATACTTTTTCCGGAACATTTCGGGAAATCCTTCGCATTGAAGAACCCTACCCAGATCACAATGTCGGGCAATTGGGCTTTAATCCTAATGCTAAACCCACAGATGCCGATTATGGCATCTTGTATATTGCAGTGGCAGATGGCGGGAGCGACGGCTTCCCCGTAAGCCATACAGACCCCCTGGATAATGGACAAGACCTCAGCACACCCCTTGGCAAGATACTCCGTATTGATCCCTTCGGCAAGAATAGTGCTAACGGGAAGTATGGCATCCCTAAGGATAATCCTTTTGTTAAGGATGGCGACCCGAAGAAATTAGGGGAAATTTGGGCTTATGGACTGCGTAATCCCCATCGTTTTAGCTGGGATACCGGTGGCGAAGGCAAAATGTTGATTGCCGATATTGGTCAGGCTTTTATCGAAGAAGTGAATCTCGGTATCAAAGGAGCTAATTATGGATGGGGAAATCGCGAGGGAACGTGGGTTGTAGATGAAAAAAATGAGAATGTTCTGTTTCCATTACCTAAAAATGATTCCAAGTATGGTTACACATACCCTGTTGCTCAATATGACCATGACAGACCACCTGATTGGTCAGGCTTCTATGCGGTTGGGATTGCAGGCGGTTATGTTTACAGGGGCAAAGCAATTCCAGAATTGGTAGGTCAATATGTTTTTGGGGACTTTTGCAATGACGGGCGCTTTTTTTACGTGCCTGTGAATGATCTCGTGAATGGAAAACAGGCAAAGATAAAAGAACTTAGACTCTTTGACGGCGATCGAGAAACTTCTTTTCTGAAAATGGTCGGTAGGAACCGTTCCGATATCCGGTTTGGGATAGACGAAGAAGGAGAAATCTATGTGACATCTAAGAGCGATGGTAAAGTGAGAAAACTTGTCCCTTCACCAGAATCACCTAATTATAAAAACCAGCGTCAAAGTAGCAAATTATAATTTTTTAGGTAGCAGCGATCGCAAGTTGAAAAAAATTAGCGAAAATAAAATTCTTGTTCAGCAGGTGTTACAAACTTTTAGAGTCATTAATCCGTTAATTTTAAGCATTGTTATTGCTCTTGGCGCTCCAGTAAAGGCATCTGAAATTGCAGTGGAAGCAGAGATTCTGAATGAACAAGCATTAGATAAAATGACTTCAGTTTCTCAATTATCTGATGTCAAACCAACGGATTGGGCTTTTGTCGCACTGCAATCTTTAATGGAACGATATGGTTGTATTACAAAATATGCAGATAATACCTATAAGGGTTATCGACCGTTAACTCGTTATGAGTTTGCCGTCGGATTGAATGCTTGTATTAACACAATTAATCAACAGCTTCAAAACCAACTTCCCCAAAGTCTAGAGGCAGACATTACGACTATTAAACGTTTACAAGATGAGTTTGCCAGGGAGTTAGCGTCTTTGCGAGATCGGGTAGAAACTTTGGAGGCGAATTCTGCTGTTTTAAAGTCCCAGCAATTTTCCAGCACAACTAAATTAAGCGGTTCCATTGTCGTTGTTGCTAGTGGTATAGCCGGAGATAGTGCAGACAGTAACCTTGATACGAGAATTGATTCTAACGTGGCATTAAATCATCGCACTCGATTAAATTTTATCAGTAGTTTTACAGGTAAAGATAGGTTGCTTGTGCGTCTTCAGTCTTCTAATAGAGTGCCAAACTTCAACGGTGCTTCTGCTACCAATATGACGCGTCTTTCCTTTGAAGTGGGAAATAATGACAGCAGCGTTGATTTAAATTTACTGGAATATCGCTTTCCTGTAGCAGAAAACCTAAACATTTACCTTTACGGTAATGCTGCATCTCACCATTACTACGCCACAGTTGTGAATCCTTATTTCGCTAGCTTTGGTGGCGCACAAGGTTCTCCCTCCCGTTTTTTAGAACGTAACCCTATTTATCGTATTGGCTTTATCAGTCCGGCTGGTGTAGCAGCAGTTTATAACAACAAAACAATTCGTTTGGATGTGGGTTATTTGGCAGAAAATTCTGAGGTTGCTAATCAAGGACTATTTGGTGAAACTTATAGCGCTTTAGCCCAACTTTCGCTAAAACCAGCACAAAACCTGGAATTTGGATTGACTTATGTTCACAACTATTCTCCTGATGGCAATTTGCTACATCGAACAGGTAGTAATTTTGCCAACACTCCCTTTGGTTCTGGTGTACCCTTGGTATCGAATGCTTTCGGTGTGGAAGCTTTGTGGAGAATTTCGCAAAAAATAGCTGTGAGTAGTTGGTTTGGATACATCAATGCTGTCCGGGTTGACAGTGTGGAGGGTAATGCAGACATTATCAATTATGCAATCAATCTAGCTTTCCCCGATCTGTTTAAAGAAAATGCTGTTGCTGGATTAGGATTTGGGATGCCACCTAAAGTCATATATAATACAATTGATAACCGTGAAGATAGTGCGACTGGCTTACACTTTGAAGCTTTCTATCAATATCCTCTTACAGAGAATATCACGGTAATACCTGGTATTATCTATCTCACCAATGCAAATCATAATGAAGCTAATGGTGATATTTTTGTGGGCACTGTTAGGACAGTATTTAACTTTTAATCGTAATAGTTCATACTATAGCGGTTCAGGCGTTGAGTGCAATACACCAAGAAATAAGAACCACTCATGGAACACTCATGGAACACTCATGGAACACAGATAAATATGTACTTCATTCAAACGAGAAGCCCTATAATAAGCGTCTTTGCAAACTAAACTACTAACGTGGTATTAAAATTAACGAGAACAATGTTGGCTTCAAGTCGGTAGGCAACCGTGAAACAATTTACTTTACAAATATCTCTGTGCAGTTTGTTACTAAGCTTTTTGTGCGTACAACAGAGCAAGGGAAATAGCGTTCCTAGTCTACAAACCATCATGAGCAGCAACGCCAAGATAGAAAAGTTGTCTGATGGCTTAAAGTTTACAGAAGGACCCGTCTGGCATCCACGTGGCTTTTTACTCTTTAGTGATATTCCCGGCGACACTATCTATAAGTGGACAAATGACGGTAAGATTTCCATTTATCGTCGTCCTGCTGGGAATCCCAACGGTAATACGTTCGATACGCAAGGACGGTTAATTACCGCTGAACATAACCGCCGCCTTGTACGTACAGAAACAAACGGTCAAATAACCGTCTTGGCTGAACGCTACCAGGGCAAACGTCTCAATAGCCCAAACGACATTGTAGTTAAGTCAGATGGTAGCATTTACTTCACTGACCCGCCCTATGGTATCAGTAAGGAAAAAGAAGAACTTGGCTTTTACGGTATCTATCGCTTAACACCGGATGGAACCCTGACTTTGCTTAGCAAAGAGATGGTGCGTCCCAATGGACTCGCTTTCTCTCCTGATGAGAAAAAACTCTACGTTAGTGATTCTGAAAAAGGATACATCCGTGTTTTCGAGGTCAAGTCAGATGGCACATTAACAAATAGCAGAGTTTTTGCAGAGTTAACTGGACCCACAGACAAAGGTGTACCCGATGGCATGAAGGTAGATGTCCAAGGCAATATCTACTGTAGCGGTTCAGAAGGGGTGTGGGTTTTCTCACCAACAAGTCAACTTCTAGGTAAAATTCTTGTGCCAGAAGTGGTAACAAATTTGGCTTGGGGTGATAAAGACTACAAAACACTTTATATAACAGCAGGTCAAGGGGTTTACCGTATCCGCCTGAAGGTGGCGGGGGTGCAACCAGGAAGGATGAAGGATGAAGGCTAAAACGTTGGCGCTGTTTTGCTTCGGGTTATTACTAGCGGTTTTTATCGTAGGTTGGAGACAAGTAACTGCGAACATCCCGAACCAAAAAGCTCGATCACAGGATGCACAAATTACGGTAGTAAAGACTAGTTACCAAGGCTGGCAAGACTCCTGGGTTTTAAGTAATGGTCATGTTGAAGCAGTTGTGGTGCCAGCAATAGGGCGGGTTATGCAGTTTCGATTCAAAGATGGAGAAGGTACATTCTGGGAAAATCCGAAAATTTATGGCAAAGCCACCAACCCCACATCGACGGAGTGGGGTAATTTCGGTGGTGATAAAACTTGGCCTGCCCCCCAGTCCGACTGGGAAAAAATTACAGGGCGAGGTTGGCCCCCTCCACCCGCATTTGATAGCATGCCAGTTCAGGCTAGGGTTGACGGTAATAATATTACGCTTATCTCCCCCATCGACCCGTTCTACGGCATTCGGACTTATCGAACGATTCGACTTCATCCGCAAAAACCCGTGATGACCATTTCCACAACTTATGAAAAAGTCAAGGGCAAACCAAAAGAAGTTGCGGTCTGGGTGATTACACAGATGCGCGATCCAATCGGTGTATACGCTGCCCTACCCCAACCTTCGATTTTTCCTCAAAAGTATAAAAAACAATCCGACCAGTTACCAGCCAACTTAAAGGTAGAAAACGGGATACTTTCATTGACACGCAATCCAAAACAAAATCATAAGATAGGCTGCGATGCCAGTACGTTGTTGTGGGTTGGGGAAAAAGTCGTAGTCCGTATTGACTCACCTAGAGTGACTGGGGTGAGTTATCCCGACCAGGGAAGTAGCTCCGAAATTTATACTAACTCCGATCCAGATGCTTACGTAGAACTAGAATTTCTAAGTCCACTAAAAACACTCTCGAGCGGGGAAAGAATTAACCTTACCACTACATATACTTTAATTCCACGCAGAACCGTGAACGCTGAACAGGAAGCCAGGAAAATTCTTGGACGATAAGTCTAGAGAGTTTATATGTTTGATGTCTTAGCTGTTGTTATTTGTTGGCTGTCTCAACATATAAATCTCTGGCAATTTCCACCAAGGAGCATGAGGAGACTCGTGATGTTCTTCGTGATAACCAAAGTGATAGCAGGTGATAAATGACCACCAAACTGGACGTGAAATAGTTTGAGCGCGATGAGGATCACTATAACCGCCTTCTGGTTCTTGGTGGGGTAGGAAGGTGCCGAAATAGAATAACTGGACTGAACTTAAAAGCGACGGTATAGCCCAAAAGTAATTAAGATTATGTTCCGGTATATGGAGCGTGTAATGAACAACGTTATAGATAACCATTAAGGCGATGATTTGTCGCCAGCTCCAATAATTCTTCATGAAATTCAAATACCAGGCAAAGAAATTTTTATGTTTACCGTCGTGAAAATCGGGGTCTAGTTCACTAGCAGGACGGTGGTGATGTATCCAATGCTTTTTTATTAATTTGTTATAGGATAAACAACCATAAAGTAATAGAGATAGCGAACCAATAAAATGATTTATCTTGCTGTTGCGAGGATACACGACTCCATGCATGGCGTCATGAGCGGTAATAAACAATCCCGTGTAGAGAAATGTCTGCCAAAGTATCGCCAGCCATAAAGTTAAGATATTAAAGTTAGAGATATCTACTGAGAGTAATAAAACTAAGCTGGTTGCCCAAATTGCAATAATGACAATAGCAATGACAAGTCCTGTAGTAGATTCACTCGTAAATTTTATTTGATGAGTGGGTGGCTTTTCTAATTGTTCGATCACGGTTCTACTCTGTCTTAGGTAAAAAATTCACAAAAATAAGGTCATGACAAGATACACTAACCACCTAACAGAGCAACTCCATTATTGGTTAGTGCTGTGCCTTAGGCAACACTAGCCTGAGATTATGTAGAAATATTAATTTACTTTAATAATAATTACATACATAACTGCCATACCGAAAACTTTTTTCGTGTGGAGGTTGGTATGGGCGTGATCCAGGCAAAATTCTTGAGAACAATTTATTTAGAACCCAGAACCTGAAATACAGAATGGGTTGGCTGTTGTGTCTACTCCATTCTGCATTATCTGTACTGTCGGCTTAAGTTCCGAAACTGATTTCTCACTGCTGAGTTCTGGGTTCTTTCAAGACTAGTGAGTGAGGTTGAGGACGTCGCGCACAACGCTGAAGCCGTTGAGGTCCCAAAGTAGGTAAGCAATAAAACCAATCATCGCTAAACGACCTTGCCAAAGTTCGGACTGTGGAGTAAATCCAAACTTAACTGCATTGCGATCGCTGCCATTATATGCTTTTTCAGTTGCATCAGTAGGAAAAGGTCCCTTAGTCATTGTTAACTTTCCTTAAGTATCTCAATTACACTTTTTATAATAGTCACCCACCTTGTCAGTGCTATCTGTCTGTAGTGCCAAAGCGTCAGCTAGTCCAAAGGATGAGATTTTGAGAAAATTCTGTAAATTTTTGTATCACATGGGTGAATGAGTGTTTGGTGAGCGGATTGAGTAGTAGTCAGGTATACCAAGAGAATTTATAAATTGAAAATCTAACGTTAGTCAGAAGGTTTCCTAGATTTTGTTCCTCAAACTAATAGACAGGTAATAAAGTTTTTTAACTGAAAATATGGCTCCTACAGTACTCATTACAGGTGCTTCTCAAGGCATTGGGAAAGCAACAGCTCTTTTATTTGCTCGCAAAGGATACGACCTAGTACTAACTGCCCGTCACCTTGACCGCTTAGAAACTGTAGCGCAGGAGGTACAAAGCCTTGGTTGTCCAGCGCCATTGACGGTTCCTTGTGATGTCACAGATCCATCGCAGGTAGACACACTAGTGGCAAAGGCTTTGGATCATTATGGCTATATCGATGTACTGATTAACAATGCAGGCAGGTTCGCAGAGGGACCAGTGGACGGGTTCTCGCTCAGCGATTGGCATCAAGTGATAGACCTGAACCTGTGGGGATATATCCATACAATTCATGCCCTACTGCCTCATTTCCTCCAGCGCAAATCTGGAACGATTGTGAATCTAAGTTCCATCGGTGGCAAAGTACCTACCCCATATGTAGTGGTTTATTGCACTAGTAAGTTTGCTGTTACAGGGTTGACGGAATCACTGCACGCGGAATTAAAGCCCAAAGGTATTCATGTTTGTGGCATTTACCCAAATTTAATCAAGAGTAGTTTAATGGAACGGGCAGTTTTTCGCGGCAGCGATGACCAGGATGCTCAAATCCGTCGTGATCAGCTCGAAAGTGTGCTGAAAACCCCCGCCGTGGAAAAGCCCGAGGATGTGGCAAATGCCATCTGGGACGCAGTTAAAAATCAGAAGTCTGAGGTCATGGTTGGTTCGGCGAATTTTTCGCAGGGCTTTTATCGATTGTTTCCTGGTGCCCTTCAGTGGGTTTCTCGGCAAGCTTTGAAGAATAAAGATAAGTAAAAGCTGGGGCTAGCAACAAATAGAAGCCATTGACTTAACTTGACTCGCACTCCCGTGCTGTTACGTGGTGGCGGTAGCGAAACATAGCTTCTAGCTGGACTTGCACAAGCCAACCACTGACAAATTCTACTGGTTGTCCACCAGGGATCGAAAAGGAAATCTCATCAGTCAACCTGGTTTTGCCATTTTCTGGTTGAAATAGATGTCGATGTACCCAAGAATCAAAAGGTCCGGAAATTTGCTCGTCGGTAAACAGGCAATATTCTTCGTATTCTGTGTGACGCGCCAACCAACGCAAAGGCAATGGTCCTAAGAAAAGGCGAAACTCAGTGATAGCACCCTTGCCGAGTCCCCCTTCGCGGCGGACGACTTGAACTGGTTGCCAAGGTGGAGTCAAAAGTTGCAAAACATCTGGTCTTTCGTGGAATTTCCAAACGACTTCCACTGGTGCATTAATCACTGAGGAATATTTAAACAGCAGCATCTCAACGATTTTCGATTTTGCAAGTGGTCATTGGTAGTTGATGGTTGTTAGTTGTTAGTTGTTAGTTAAATTTTTTAATCACCACTAACTACTAACCACTAACTATTCTCTATCAAAACATAATGGGAGCGCGAGAACCCCTGCCTTTTAAGGAGGGGATGAAGCGCGACTTCTTCGGGCTTTAGCCCTTTGTTTCTCTTACTAATTGTTCAATAATTTCACTAATACTCACCCCTTTTGTATCAGCCAAAGATTTTAATTTCGTCCATGTTGTCGGAGTTAAAACAACAGTGTGCCTCTCCTTAACTTCGTCATAAAATATCGGCACATTTTTTTGTCCTTTGACACCTTTTCTTATTGACATATTTAGCAGTGACGTGTAAGCTAAATTATACTAACAAAGACACAGGAGGTGAGTCAACTGTACAGAACAGTTCCAGTCAAAGCCAAATTCACTGATGAAGAGAAAGCGTTTTGGGTTGACCAGTGTGAACACGCTAATAGTCTTATTAACAGCGCGATTTATCACACCAAACAGACTCATTACAGCAAATTACAAGAACAAGGCAATGCCTTTACGATTTACTGGCGTGGTGACGAATTATGCTACGGCTGGAAGACATATAAATGCAGCACGACTTACCCTGAATTGGACAAGGCTTTAAAAGACAGTCCACATTACAAAGCAATGGCTGCACAGTCAGCACAGCAAACACTTAAGACAGTAGGCGAGTCAATCACCAGTTACAACGGGTTGGTTAACGCTTATTACAAGGGTGAGGTTAATAGACCATCATTACCCAAGTACAGAAAGCGTGGTGGACTTGCACCTGTAACATTTCCACGTCAAGCACTCAACTACAAAGATGGTTATTTCTGCCCGTCAATTAGCCGCGACACAAAGCCGCATCTACTGTCTGAGATTGCATTGCAGTTACCTGAATTCATTGATTCAGGCTGGGTTAAGGAAGTGACAGTACGTCCTTATCTTGGGGAATTGTCGATTGACTGGGTGATTGATGATGGCAAGGAGCCAATTAGCAACAATCCAAATCTTGATTACAGGCAAGCATGGTCATTTGACCACGGTGGTAGCAACTGGTTAACAGGTGTTTCAACTCGTGGTAAAAGCTTGATTATCGATGGTCGCAAGCTTAAAGCGATGAATCAAGGTTATTGCCGTCTGGTTGCCAAGTACAAGCAAGGAAAATCAGACTTATACTGGGATTCTAACCTTGACCGGGTACAGCGTAAACGGAATAACCAGATGAGGGATGCTGTTAACAAGGCTGCACGATTCATCATCAATCAATGCCTTAATGACCGCGTAGGAAATCTTGTTATTGGCTGGAATGATGGTCAAAAAAATGGCTCTAATATGGGCAAACGTGGCAATCAAAACTTTGTGGTCATTCCCACAGGACGACTGATTGAACGCTTAAAGCAACTGTGTCCAGAATACGGAATTGCACTCACAATCACCGAAGAAGCGTACACAAGTAAAGCGTCTTACCTGGATGGCGATAGCCTCTACAAGTATGGTGAAAAACCCGCAGGATGGAAACCGTCAGGTCAAAGAGTAAAGCGCGGATTGTACAACACTTCTCAGGGATGGCTAATCAACGCCGATTGTAACGGTGCAGCCAATATAGCCAGAAAAGTAGCCACACAGCTAGGTTTAAACCTGGTCGAGGTGGGTAGGGCATCTTTGACAGTGCCACAACGAATTGATTTGTTCAGTCGCTTGAGTAAATCATATCGTAGAAGTTGCGTAGATGGGCTTTTAGCCCTCGAAGCAACATCAGTTTAGAATCCCCGTACTTCCAGTGAGGGGAGATGTCAAGACCTACTACCAAAAAATCTTAAATTTAAAATCAGTAGAAAAGTTTATTCATCGTATTCAGTATCTATCTCTACATCAAGTGTATCTTCATCAATCCGCACGTAGAGAAGATTAGGGCGGCAGCAAACTTGACAATCTTCTACGTAAGATTGTTGTCCACCTGCACTTAAATCAACAAAGGTCGTATTTGCTTCGCCGCAATAGGCGCAGTAATATTCAGCTGTTGTTTGCATATACAGTCATTATCGTAATATTATCGAATTATAAAGACGCAGAGAACGCAGAGGAAGAATCTAATTTTGCGTTCCTCTGCATTTCAAAAATTAACTTTTCGGCTATGAGTTTAACAGTTACCAGTTATCAGTTACCAGTTACCAGTTATCAGTTTTATCGTTGGGGGAAACACCACACCAATTGGACCGAAAGCGTTGGTGGCGGGTTTAAATCCCCCACCAGCCCGCAGGCGTCACTGCGTAGGTAGCTGTTCACTGTTCACTGATTTAATGGTTGTAATTCTTTTTGGGTCGAGTCGAAATGACTGGTGGCATCAGCCAAATGCTTTAGTAGTGTAGACTGTGGCAAGGGTCCTTGCAAGTGGTTCCAGGGTAAGACTTGATCTGTTGACCAATTGGCGTGAACGTAGAAATCTAAGTCGGGGATTTGTCCCTTGAGTTGTTTGAAAGCACGTTTGTAACTACCCAAAGAATCACCGAAGTCGCGGGTGAGTTCTAAAAGCTGGGAGAGTCGGCGATCGCCCCTCGACAATAAGCCTTGAATAATCGACCAATTGTAACTTTCTGGGCGAAAATCTATCCCTTGAGGCTTGAGTTTTTTCTGTAAAAACTGCAACCTCTTTTCTGCTTGAGGATTCACTCCAAACCACTGAAATGGTGTGTGTGCCTTGGGAACAAAAGTACTACATCCTAGAGTTAACCGCAGTCCAGGAGCCGCTTTTTTGACATCACGCATCATCGCCACGGTTGCATCCACATCCTCTGGTTCTTCACCAGGAATTCCTACCATTCCGTAGAGTTTCAAACTAGATAATCCGCCAGCCTTAGCATTTACTGCAGCTTGGATAATTTCGTCGTTGTGCAACTTTTTGTTAATAATTTGTCGTAATTTTTCCGAACCGCTTTCTACGGCAATGGTAAGCGATTTCGTGTCTCGTTTTGCCAAAGTTTGCGCCAACTGCACCGTAACGGTGTTCGTTCGCACCGAGGCGATACTCAGACGTACATCATCGTACTTTGGCTGACTGATGTAATCCAGCAAAGCTTCAAACTCTGGATGCTGGGTAACTGAAGCCCCCAATAATCCTAAGCGATTTGTGACTGATAACCCTTTTTCAATCGCTGGAATCAGCGAATCTTCAAAACTAGCAGTTCTAAAAGGTAGTGTGAGATAACTAGCCAAACAGAAGCGGCACATTTCTGGGCAACTTCTCACCACTTCCACCATATAAATATTTTCCCATGCCGCTTTTTCCGTCACCACTGTTGATGCGGAGAGGACGTTTCCCCGGTAAGTTTGCTTTTGCACCACAGCGGGAATATCTGGTGAAATGGGTTGAATTGATTTGACAGCCCCATCTGATGCGAGATATTCCACCTCATACAAACTGGGGACATAAATACCAGGAACTTGTGCTAAAGCTTTGAGTTGGGTTTGTCTATCAGCGTTTCTAACTTGTTTGTAAGCTTCAATAAAATTCCCCAGCAAAATTTCCCCATCTCCCAGCAGAATGACATCAAAGAAATCCGCGAAAGGTTCGGGATTGGCTGTGAGTACAGGACCGCCACCAAAAACTATGGGATGATTATCATCTCTGGCATTTGTTCTGATGGGAATTTCCAAAGATTCCAGCAGGTTCAATATATTCACATAATCCAATTCCCACGACACGGAAAAGCCGAGTAATTCAGGCTTTCTTGGAAGTTGTTCGTGAGTGTCGGTGAACAGACGGCTTACCTGCACATCAGAACGTATTGCCAAAGTTGCCCACACTACCTGATAGCCAAGGCTAGTAATCCCCACGGTGTACTCGTTAGGAAAGGCAAAGATGGTGGGGATAGCGTCGGTGTCAGGGGTAGCAGGGGTAAATAAAAGGCGTTCAGCAGCAAATACAGAGGATGTCACAGGTGTTTGTTAATTGCAGGTTCATCTATATTTAATTTTAAGCCATAAAATTATGAGGTTAAAAACCAAGGTTACGCCGTTAGCAACAATAATCGGCAAAGCTCTTAAAGAAATTCCATACATTAACCATAAGAATAAACCTGTATTGAAGGTTATCAGCATGGCATAGGAAACATCTTTTGCAGATTTTGTTTGCCATGTTTTCAACATTTGCGGCAAGAATGAGAATGTGGTTAATGTCGCAGCAACTAATCCTAAAATTGTAATAAAATCCATTAGATGCAACCCTTTTAAGAACTTACCTGGCTCATTTAATCACTGATTAAATTCTCGGCACGCAACAATTCATCCAGACAATCAATCAAGTGATTAGCCTTGTCAAGAATGCCTTGGTCACTAAATGGATATGCAATACAGAAAATAAGACAGTTGATATTTTGTTCCATATGCATAGGCAACTTTTGACATAGCTGCTTGGCAAATTGTATCAAGCGTTTCTCTCCTGGTGATGGTACATAGTTGATAGCAAAAATAATATCAAAGTAACTTGCTATTAATGCTGCTATCCGATGGTTGATACTCACAAAGTCATGACGAATAATTGCCAATTCTATCTGATGCAAGTAGGAAGAAATGTTATTTCTTAAAATCGGATAATTTTTGGCAATGATAGCTTTTCTTAAAGGTTCGGGATAAGGTACATTAGCTTTCTCTTGCAACTGTTTAAACCAATCGTTTCGGTCATACAAGGACGTTGAGTGCAAAACGTTCCACCAAAAGCAAGTCGAATAGCCAACCGATGCTTGATGCTTCACAAGTACAGATTCTAACTGCGCCTCAATCCAATCCGGTGAACGGTACATGATATCAATACCACGTCCAGAATTGGTCTCTATCCATTCATCTCCTGGTTCCCAAAATTGATTATTTATTTCGCTACGAGTCGCGAATTTTCTGCTAATTTCAGAACGAATATCTACTGGAATTTCTTCTTCAACGTAGACGTAAAAATCCAAATCGGATAATTCATCGGAAACATTAGCTGATTGAGAACCACCTAAAGCAACAGCTACAACTTGAGGCAGTTTACTAAATTCTGAGGCTATAGTTTGAGCTAAAGAATTATGTTCAGGCATAATTTATACTTTCAAATGCGATGCACCCAATTGAATATGCTAGCAGTGAATTATTTATTCTCTGTCTTCCTCAGTTTTTTTATGCACTCCAACTTGAATAAGAGGATTCTTTGCAAACGCAAACTCTTCCACGGGCTGACCAGCTAGCAAGTGTTCCTCAATGATACGCTCACATACCTCAGGCGTGACGCTGTGATACCATATGCCTTCTGGGTAAACGATCGCAAGCGGTCCGCCTTTGCAAAACATCAAACATTCCGCTTGTGTACGGTAAAAGTACCGTCCGTTTTTTTCCAGTTCTTTGAGTCTCTTACCCAAATATTTCCAAGTTTTCTCGCCATCCGCACTTGCACAACAAGTGTCACCTGTCGTTCTCATACCTGTGCAAAGCAGAATATGACGTTCATATCCTCCTTGTCCATCGGTTGAAATCCGACGCGATTTTGCTTTGCGCTTCAGTTGTTTTGGGTCCATAATCGCGTTCTTATGGTATGGCTGGGTTTCGTTCCTCAACCAGCGCTTACGCAATTTTAGAATTACAGCCGTTTTCATTTAAATAGACCACATTGTAATGAAAGTGCATGCAGTTTCATTACAAAAATTGAAATTTTAGGTATGTAATTCATTAGACTTCTTGCATTCATTCCAAAAAAAAGAATAATGAACCACAGATGGACACAGATGGACACAGATGGAATCAAAAAGATGCAATCTTGTCTATTGACTTGAAAAGTGCTGTCATTCAGCACCATTCAAACATAGGGTGCGTTACCTTCCACTAACGCACCCTTATAGTATTTTGTAAAATATATTACAAAACTTTACATTGCCCGTGATGGCGCAACAGATGATCGCACAGTACCAGCGCCACCATCGCCTCAACCATTGGCACAGCACGAGGTAACACGCAAGGATCATGGCGTCCTTTGCCTGCTAATGTCGTCTCTTCACCCTCATTATTGACTGTCTTCTGCTCTTTTCTTATAGTTGCCGTTGGTTTAAATGCTACACGCAGGATGATATTTTCACCGTTAGAGATACCGCCTTGTATTCCACCAGAACGGTTGGTTACAGTGCGAATTTCACCATTGTCATCAATATAAAATTCGTCGTTATGCTCAAAACCAGTCAGTAACGTCCCTGCAAAACCGGAACCAATTTCAAAGCCTTTACTAGCTGGGAGGGACAACACGCCCTTAGCAATATCGGCTTCCAACTTATCGAAAACTGGCTCACCTAGGCCTTTCGGCACATTTCGCGCCACGCATTCTACCACGCCACCAACAGAATCACCTTGTCTGCCAGTTTGTTCAATTAATTCAATCATCCGTTCTGCACATTCAGCATCCGGACAGCGGGCGATGTTGCTTTCAACTTGCTCTAAAGTAACGGTGTTGGGGTCGATTGCGCCTTCTAAATCTTTGATGCGCTTGACGTAACCGATCACTTCAACATTAGCGACTTGACGGAGAATTTTTTTGGCGATCGCCCCTGCTGCAACTCGTCCAATTGTCTCCCGCGCCGACGATCTACCGCCACCTTGCCAATTACGAATACCATATTTAGCATCATAAGTCGCATCCGCATGGGAAGGGCGATACTTGACCGCCATTTCATCATAATCCTGAGAGCGCGTGTCTTTATTTCGTACCAGGATTGAAATTGGAGTTCCCAGCGTTTTCCCCTCAAATACCCCAGACAGAATTTCGCACGTGTCAGTTTCCTTTCGAGGCGTCGTAATCTTACTTTGTCCCGGACGCCTTCTGTCTAGTTCTACTTGAATTTCTTCTGCGGAAATTTCCAGTTGTGGAGGACAACCATCAATCACGACTCCCACACCGCCACCGTGGGACTCGCCGAAAGTTGTGATGCGAAACAGATGCCCAAAAGTATTGCCCATGATGTTGAGGAAGTATCGCCAAGCGCCTGTGGTTTACTTAAGTGTATTTTCTCACTACAAAGCAATAAATGCCATGATTGTCATTTAGTCATTTCTTTGACTTTTTTTGCTTATTACACATATCTTGTGAGACATATCTTGAAAATAGAGAAAAACATCTGTCTTAAAAGTTTACTTTCCAGACAGCTTGGAACAGCACTTCATCGGCATCTCTTGCAAAAGGTAAATTTTTTGAATATCAAACCACAGATCTAGGCGTAAGCCGTGCGGTAGGCTACACAGATGCACACAGATAATTTATTTGCGTACATATGCGGTTCCAAATACGCGCGTTGCATTCATGACTTACACCTCACCCCGCCCTTACAGGCACCCCTCTCCTTACTAAGGAGAGGGGCAGGGGTGAGGTTTTTACCTAATAATTGTATTAATAAATACAATTAAGTTAAGGATTAGCGTGTCGCAAAGCGACGAGCGCGTGTCCGTAAGGACTCAGGGACTCACCGTGGTACGAATATGCTATACATTGCACACGTGTAGAGACGTTGCATGCAACGTCTCTACATTGGCATCCTGATAATGGTTTTGGTCTTATCTGAACTGTATTGTGGTATAAATCTGATTTTTGTTAAAAATCTGTTATTCAAACCAAAAAGCGCCTCCCCATAAGGGAGACGCTTTTATTTAGCTAAGCAAACTTATTAGCCGTTGATAGCAGGAGCAGACAGAGCTACAGGAGCAACTTCAGTTGCAGCTAAGTCTAGAGGGAAGTTGTGAGCGTTACGCTCGTGCATTACTTCCATACCCAGGTTAGCGCGGTTGAGGATGTCCGCCCAGGTTCCAATCACACGACCTTGTGAATCAATCACACTGGAGTTGAAGTTGAAACCGTTGAGGTTGAACGCCATGGTGCTTACGCCCAGTGCGGTGAACCAGATTCCAATCACAGGCCATGCAGCCAGGAAGAAGTGCAAGCTGCGGCTGTTGTTGAATGAAGCGTATTGGAAGATCAAGCGACCGAAGTAGCCGTGTGCTGCAACGATGTTGTAGGTTTCTTCTTCTTGACCGAACTTGTAACCGTAGTTCTGAGATTCGGTTTCGGTTGTTTCACGAACCAAGGAAGAGGTTACCAAAGAACCGTGCATTGCACTGAACAAGCTACCACCGAATACACCTGCTACACCAAGTTGGTGGAAGGGGTGCATCAGGATGTTGTGCTCTGCTTGGAACACCAACATGAAGTTGAATGTACCAGAGATACCCAAGGGCATACCATCAGAGAAGGAACCTTGACCAATGGGGTAAATCAAGAATACTGCGGTTGCTGCTGCTACAGGAGCAGAGAATGCTACGCAGATCCAAGGACGCATACCCAAGCGGTAGGACAGTTCCCACTCACGACCCAAGTAGCAGAATACCCCAATCAGGAAGTGGAATACTACCAACTGGTATGGACCACCGTTGTACAACCACTCATCCAAGGAAGCTGCTTCCCAGATGGGGTAGAAGTGCAAACCAATAGCGTTGGAAGAAGGAACAACTGCACCAGAGATGATGTTGTTGCCGTATACCAATGAACCTGCAACAGGCTCACGGATACCATCGATGTCAACGGGAGGTGCTGCTACGAATGCGATGATGAAGCAGGTGGTTGCTGCAAGCAGGGTGGGGATCATGAGGACGCCGAACCAACCGATGTAGAGGCGGTTTTCGGTGCTGGTGATCCACTCGCAGAAGCGACCCCAGACGTTGGCGCTTTCGCGACGCTGTAAGGTTGTGGTCATCGTTTTATAAGTGCGTTACTTACGTAATGTGTATGTATTTGATGTGGAGGTAGGTTTCTTTACCTCTCTGTAAATATCTTAATGTCTTTATTTACTTTTGTAAAGTCTTTTCAGAAAAATTTATTTCTCTGAGTAGGTCGTCAGGTGTCGGGTGTAGGTGAAAAGAGGCGGAATCGCTTGTACCACAACACTTTGCGCTTGTTCAGGGCTTTGTCAATCCAATGGCAGAACTGACAGTGCTTGTTCAATATTGAGAGCCAAATACTTATCTAGCGGTACATACATCCAAAACACGGACGGCTGGGAATTGTAGCTGTTTTTCTGAAAACCCAATGCTGAAGCGAGTTGTTCATTAGCTGGATCTATGGCAATTGTATACATATCGCAAAGATTGGGAAAGTCAGCTTGCATCCGAATTAATGTCTTTTTTGAATCCTCTAAGAATTGACAAATGTTAACTCGCTGTTGATAGGGGGTATCTATTTGCCAAACTCGATTATATATAGATGTACAATTTAGGTCGCCTGGTAGAGCGATTTTGAAAGGGTCAGTTTCTCTGGTGGAGCTAAGAAGGTAAAGGCTTTTGTTTGGCGGAAGAAAGAAATTCTTTTCAGATTCCGTGGCTGTGGGATGGAAGGCGTAAAAGCCAACGATATGTTGATTGTCACAGCGACGTAGCACTCGCATACCAGTGGGATATAGCTCAGCCCAGCGCCGCAGTATTCTAGCAATTCTATAAGGTGCAGCAGCCGTCCTTTTGTTCAAGACAAAGGCACGAGCCAGAAAATTGGCAACGGGAATTGTGTCAATTCGGTGATCAAAGTCATCTGGTACAAGCTGTATAGCTTCTTTAGCATGAGCAGATTCGTCAGGATTTGGTAATGAAGAGCGAATGCGAATGCATGTCGTGTTCCCATCAAAGTCTTTTTCAATCAATCCCAAAGCGACGAGTTGATCAATCATCAGACCCGCCGCGCGATCGCTCCCCCGCCCATTATTTTTTTGACCATAGAAAATCTCATAAGCTTCCCGATGTGAGCAAGGAACAAACCCTTCTGGTAACTGCAGTTGAGTTAAGGGCGCTACACGCTTACCCAATTCTTGCTGCTGTTTGAGTAATAAGTAAGCCCACAATCTCACGAAATATTCTGCCCGACGGCGTGTGACACCAACCCGTCCTTTAAGCAAAGCGATGTACTTGAGTTGTTGCTCCACTGGAAACCATTGATCAATGGTTACTGGATTCATGTGACGGGACTCCTGGCAGAATTTCCCAAGGTTGTACAGATCCCTTGCACTTGCGTTTACATCAAAATAGCCATGAGTCAATAGCCAACAGGAAACAAGCTATCGACTATTAACTACCAACTCTTGACGAGCCGGGACAATACCTTATTATTTCGCAATTGCGATCGCCGTCAGACTTTTTGTAGAAAAACTTCACCCTGCTTCAGGTAACTTCCACAAACTTCCATCAACAAAAATTTGCTTCAGTGCTTTTGGTGAGCATACACGTTACGGCATAGACACTACAGAACCCAAAAAATGACAATTCGGACAAAGCACCAGATTCATTCTGACTGGTGCTCATTTTTGTCGCGTGTGCTTAGTTGTAAAGGAGATTTGCATGTACCTTCCGTATGAAGAACCAAATAATAACACTCCATCTACTGGAGGAAAACAATCTAAATCACATTTAAAAAGTGAGCAGTTGCAACCTGAGTCCCAGGTTGACTTACTGCAAGCTGTCATTGAAAGCTTTGTAGACGGCATTTTGATACTGACTACTGAACGTCAGTTACTCCATACTAATGAATGCGCTCGTCGAATTTGCCAACAATTAATCTCAAAGGGAAATTCTCCTGATGGTATACCAGAGGAAGTTTGGCGCGTTTGTGAGTCTTTGATTGAGAGCCGCGAACTCTTCCCTGGGGAAAAAATTGTCATCGAGTCCGAATTAGAAACTGATAGAGGTGTACAATTACGTATTCGGGCGAGATGGTTACCACTTGCTAGAGGTAAGCAGAATTTCTTATTGGTGATTTTGGAAGACCGCAATCAGATGAGTCAAAATATGGCATTGTCCGATGCCAAAAAGTTGGGTTTGACTAACCGCGAGGCAGAAGTTTGGCTACTGCGTCGCGCCAACCTTTCATACAAAGAGATTGCGGGTCAGCTTTACATTACCATCAACACCGTCAAAAAGCACTTGAAGAGCATTCACGCGAAGCAACAGGAAATGCTGTGGTCATAATAGGTAGTGGTTAGTGGTTAGTAGTTAGTGGTTAGTAATAATTAGTGGTTATGAACACGAAAAACAACTATCAAATGTACAGACGCGCCATGGCGAGCCAGCGCTGCAGGAGGGTTTCCCTCCGCAGGCGACTGGCGTCGCGTCTCTACAACTATCAACCAACAATTGCCACTCCTTACTTTTATGCCAACTTCTCATTCCCGAATTGTTACCTACAGCCCTGCTTACACAATTGTTCCGACTTACGAGTGCTTCAATCGCTGTAGCTACTGTAACTTTCGCACAGATCCAGGCAAAAGCCCCTGGATGACAATCTCAGAAGCAGAAACACTTTTAAAACCACTTCAAGGCAAAGACGTTTGTGAAATTTTAATACTAAGTGGCGAGGTGCATCCCCATTCCTTACAACGTCAGGCGTGGTTTCAGCGGATTTATGATTTGTGTAAATTAGCTCTTGCAATGGGATTTCTGCCACACACCAATGCAGGACCGCTGAGTTTTGAGGAAATGCAACAATTGAAGAAAGTTAACGTTTCAATGGGGCTGATGTTGGAACAGTTAACGCCAGAATTATTAAAAACAGTGCATAAACACGCACCCAGTAAATTACCAGAAGTGCGTCTACAACAACTACAGTGGGCGGGAGAATTAAAGATACCTTTTACCACTGGGTTACTATTAGGAATTGGCGAAACAGAAGACGATTGGTGGGAAACATTAGAAGCGATCGCCCAAATTCATCAACGTTACCATCACATTCAAGAAGTTATCCTGCAACCCCACAGCCCAGGAAATCAGCAAAGTTTTGACGCTCCACCCTTTGACCCTCATCAACTGCCAAGAGTTATTTCTCAGGCACGTCAAATTTTACCACCAGATATTACGATTCAAATACCGCCGAATTTAGTCAAAGATGCCAAATGGTTACTCGCTTGTATAGAAGCTGGTGCGAGAGATTTAGGCGGAATAGGACCAAAAGATGAAGTCAATCCTGATTATCCTCATCCTGATTATCAGGCATTGCAAGAAATATTAGAGCCAGCTGGATGGGAACTCGTTCCGCGTTTACCAGTCTATCCCCAGTTTGATAATTGGTTGTCGGAGGAATTGCAGACTGCTGTTAGGCGGTGGCGAAAGAATTTACACCCAACCGCTCTTGTGCAAGGAGAAGCGAGTACCCTCGTTCCCAGGCTGAGCCTGGGAATGCCTAAAAGGAGGCTCAGCCTCTAAGAGTGCTGCTGAGTAAACGAGGCAGAGCCTCTATAAACTGCGTTCCCAGCCTGAGAGTGGGAACGAGAGAAAATTTTCACTTTTCCTGTTAGTTCTTTCGCGCACGAGTGTTTGAGACTCACGCACGAGTGTTTGAGACTCACGCACGAGTGTTTGATACTCACGCACGAGTGTTTAGGACTCGTGGACGAGTGTTTGAGACTCGCGAACGAGTGTTTGAGACTCGCGAACGAGTGTTTGAGACTCACGCACGAGTGTTTGAGACTCACGCACGAGTGTTTAGGACTCACCGACGAGTGTTTAGGACTCGCGCACGAGTGTTTGGAACTCAAAGACGAGTGTCAGAGGTTATCTGGCTCGTAGTAAGCGCTTTAGCGCTAAAGCGCTTACTACAAACTAGACTTAGTATGAGAAAGATGGCAATATTTTTGAACCTATGCTTGATAGTCAAGAATTACTCACAAATCTATACAACGCTTTTAACCCATTTGAACCCTTACCTGCAGATGATCTGAGGTATGTAGATTGTCAGGATGTGCGGGGAGATGCGGATATCTTAAATGAGTTGGGGAACCGCATACAACGAGCAAACACAAAGACTTGCCAATTGTATTCTGGACATCGGGGGGCAGGGAAGTCTACGGAACTACTTAGATTAAAGCAATATCTGGAAAATCGCAAATTCTATGTCGTTTATTTTGCCGCTGATGAAGAAGATATCGACTCCGAAGATGCCCAATATACAGATATTCTCCTTGCCTGTACCCGCCGATTGCTCAAAGATTTACACAAAATTGCCAATCCTCGTCCTATACTCAATTGGCTCAAAGAACGCTGGCAAGACTTAAAAGACTTGGCACAGACTGAGATGGAGTTTGAGGGCATGGAAGTAGAAACACAACTTTCGCAGTTTGCCAAGCTAACAGCAAATTTAAGAGCCGTTCCCGAATTACGCCAGCAGATTCGTAGAAAAGTCGATCCCCATACTGTCACCTTAATTAAGGTGTTGAATGAATTCCTGGCAGATGCAAAAAGCAAGCTACCAAACGGCTATACTCAACTGGCGGTGATTGTCGATAACTTAGACCGGATGGTATTAGTTAAAGATGGGGAAAACACAAATCATGAAGAAGTTTTTTTAGACCGTAGTGAACAACTCAAGGCTTTGAATTGCCATTTGATTTATACTGCCCCTATTTCTATGTTGTATTCTAAACGGGCGACAGACATTAGAGATATCTATGGTGAATGCTTGATTTTGCCGATGATTATGGTCAAAACTCGCACAGGAGAAGCTTACGAACCAGGACTCAAGAAAGTCAAAGAAGTTATTCGTAAGCGAGTTCGGCAAATTGAACAAGAACTTCCCTTGGAAAACGGAATTTTTGATAGTCAGCAAACCTTAGAAAGATTGTGTTTGATGAGTGGAGGTCATGTCAGAAATTTGCTATTGTTAACTCAAAGCGCCATTGGACGGACTGAAGAATTACCAATTACTGAAAAAGCAGTGCGACGAGCAATCACTCAAGCCAGAGATGACTATCATCGTGCAGTGGAAAATCATCAATGGTGTCTGCTGGCGGAAGTCTCCCGTTCTAAACGCATCGTTAATGATGACCAGTATCGCAGTTTGATGTATAACCGCTGTCTTTTAGAATATCGCTATTTAGATGATGATGGAGAAATGCAGCGTTGGTATGACATTCACCCACTGATTCAAGGAATTTCCGAATTTAAAGAAGCTGTGGCGAAACTTCCATGAACCCAAATTTAACTGATTGGGAAAGTGATTGGGATGATGATTTACCTCCGGAACCGGAGGAAGTTTATCAAGATTTGGTTCGCGCATTGAAACGCAAGTCAGGATTCGGCTTGTTTTTTGTGCAGTGTACACCTGCGGAATCAGACCGCTTGATTGCCAAACTTCCGCAGGATATTCCACAGAAAAAGGTTGCAGCCTTGCGCTTAGTTGAGGCGATTGATAATTTATATCAGCGGGTAGCTGAGTTTGTTAAAGAGAAGCAAGTTGATATTTTATTGATTAAAGGACTGGAATATTCTTTATATAAGTATGAGAAAAGAAGTTTTGGCGAAATCACAGAAGGACAGTTTAGCAATTTAACTCGTGTGCCGCCAATTTTAAACCACCTTAATCAACAGCGAGAACGATTTCGAGATGATTTTCAGTTTTGTTTTGTTTTTCTTTTACGGTCATTTTCTATAAACTATTTAATTCATCGCGCCCCAGATTTTTTTGACTGGCGATCTGGAGTTTTTGAATTACCCACGACACCAGAAGTGGTAGATGAAGAATCATCTCGCCTCTTAGATGAAGCAGACTATGAGGAATATTTTAAACTCAGTCAAGAAAAAAAGATAGAGAAAATTTTGGAAATTCAAGATTTTCTGACAGAAAAACATCAGACAGAAAGTCGAAAGGCTAGCCTACTACGTGAACTGGGAAGGTTGTTAGTTACTGCTAAGGAATACGAAGCAGCACTCACATCTTACGACCAGGCAGTGAAAATTAAACCAGACTACCACTATGCTTGGAACAGCCGAGGTATTGCGCTGGAGAATTTAGAACGCTTTGAAGAAGCGATCACCTCTTACGACAAGGCTTTGGAAATTCAACCAGACTACCCCTATGCTTGGGACAACCGAGGAAATGCGCTACGGAATTTAGAACGCTTTGAAGAAGCGATCGCCTCTCACGACAAAGCTTTGGAAATTCAACCAGACTACTATGATGCTTGGGACAGCCGAGGTATTGCGCTACGGAATTTAGAACGCTTTGAAGAAGCGATCGCCTCTCACGACAAAGCTTTGGAAATTCAACCAGACTACCACTATGCTTGGAACAGCCGAGGTATTGCGCTGGAGAATTTAGAACGCTTTGAAGAAGCGATCGCCTCTTACGACAAAGCTTTGGAAATTCAACCAGACTACCACTATGCTTGGAACAACAAAGGCAATGCGCTGAGGAATTTAAAACGCTACGAAGAAGCGATAGCTTGCTACGAACAAGCACTGAAGATTCAACCAGACTACCACTATGCTTGGAACAACAAAGGCAATGCGCTGAGGAATTTAAAACGCTATGAAGAAGCGATCGTCTCTTACGACAAAGGTTTGGAAATTCAACCAAACTACCACTATGCTTGGAACAGCCGAGGTATTGCGTTGGAGAATTTAGAACGCTTTGAAGAAGCAATTGTCTCTTACGACAAAGCTTTGGAAATTCAACCAGACTACTACTCTGGTTGGAACAACCGAGGAGATGCGCTGGAGAATTTAGAACGCTACGAGGAGGCAATCGCCTCTTACGACAAAGCTTTGGAAATTCAACCAGACTACTATCAGGCTTGGAAGTCCCGAGGCTATGCGTTGTATAACTTAGGTCGCTATGAAGAAGCTGTCATCAGTTTTGATAAAGTCTTGGAAATCACACCCGATGACTACCAAGCTTGGAATAACCGAGGTTATCTATTGCTTAAAAAATACTCCTATGAAGGAATGACTGTTGTTTACGAAAAAGCCTTAGAAATCGGATTGAATCCCCACAATGTTTGTAACAATCAAATCTCCACCTTACATTACTTACAGCTCTATGAAGAAGCCCTTAGCAATTTCAACAAAGCTATAGAACTTAAACCAGATTTTGCATTAACCTGGGCAAATCGAAGTTTTCCATTGTATTACTTAGGTTGTTATGAAAAGGCACTTGCTAGTTGCAACAAAGCCCTTGAGTTAAAAGCTGATGGCTCTGTAGCTTGGTCTAATAAAGGCTTTGCACTGATGAGCTTACAGCGCTATGAAGAAGCAATTACCAGTTTTGATAAAGTACTAGAAATTCAACCTAACAATCATAGTGCCTGGTACAACAAAGCTTGCTGTTATGCCATTCAAGGTAACATTGAGCAGGCAATTGAAAACCTCGAACAAGCAATTCATCTCAATCCTGATGAATGTCGGCAAAGGGCAAAAACCGATTCAGATTTTGACAGTATTCGTGAAGATGAGCGCTTGGTGGCATTGATTCAAGAACAGCACACAGGCGATTAATTAAAGTTATTTTAGAAAGGGGATGTTGAGTATCATAATGAATAATGCTACAAAAGCTAACTAGTTTTAGGGAGGTAAGCTTGGATGTCAGAAACAATCAATATCGAACAAGCAGTATTAAATAATCTGCGGATACTCCCAAACGAAAAACAAAAGGAAGTACTGGATTTTGTAGAATTTCTAGTGCAAAAAGCAGGTAACCTAAAGCAGGTAAGCAGCGAAGATTCAGATTATAGTATTTCATCAATAACCCAGGAGAAAAAACAGTTATCTCTGCAAGAAATTGCTAGACTTCCTGTGGAGGAACGTCACAAACTACTAGCACCTTATATAGCTGCAACAACTGAAGATTTTTTAAAAGACCCAGCATTGACAGAGTTTTCTGTTTTGGATGGGGAAGACTGGGAAACTGAAAATGACTAATCCCAGACGAGGTGAGATTTGGCTTGTGCAACTTGATCCTACCAGAGGGCAAGAAATTCAGAAAACTCGCCCTGCTGTTGTGATTAGTTCCGAGATATTTAGTGCTATCCCCATGCGGATAATTATTCCTGTAGCAACTTGGCAACCTAAATTTCAAAATCGCCCCTTCATGGTTCCAATTCAGCAAACTGATGAAAATGGTTTAGACTCAGATTCAGCAGGTAATGTTTTACAAGTTCGTAGTGTAACGACAGAGCGATGCGTTCGGTGTTTGGGAAAAGTGTCTGAAGAGGTTATGCAAGAATTACTAGCAGGTTTAATTATCTGTATTGATTATTCTCCCAAGAGCAACAGTTGACTTATTGCGCTATTACTTAAATCTGTTTCCTCACCCAATGACGAAAATTTCGCGTCATTCCCATCACCCCAATTCTTTGACTTTCCTCTAAAAAACGAGAAATTTCAATTAAAGGTAGTTGTGCAAAAGTTGGTGAATTATTACACTGAACATATTCGCCTTGTTGCAGTTGGTAAATGTGCAGAACACCTTCGTCATAGCGCCAAAGTTCAGGAACAGCCAAAGAAGCATAAATCTGGAATCGATCCAGAGATGAACTAGTCAAGTCTACTTCTACCACTAAGTCCGATGGTGGATCATTACTCAAGTCAGTTGCTATTTTGTTTCTCACCCGTGCTTCATTCCGGATGTAGTAGCTGCTATCGGGTTCAGCAGCACGCCGCAAATCTTTACGTTTAAGAGTCGTCGAACCTGTAGGAAAAATTTCTAAATTCAACTCTTCCCCAAGAACAAAAATCAGACGTTCAATTAATCTGTTCCAATACTCATGAGGCAAGAGTGGGGCCATAATTTCCAGCGTACCTCTGTCGTAAGCCATTCGGGAGGCTCGGTCATTTCCCATTTCTGCTAGCATGGTTTCAAAGGTCTGCCAGCTGATGTTTCTTAAGACAACCCTTTGTTCTGAAGAAGCGCGTGTCGTTACCATTGCTCGATTGGGTACAGGCTTATACTATAAAACATAGCGTCAGAGAAAAACTTTGAAAGCAGAGAATCAAAAAGCATCTATCTTAAGTATGAGTTGAGACACAAAAACAGTGTTCTAAAATAGAAAGAGCAGGATTCGGGGGACCATTTAACTGGTCATAGGCGCTTATAGAGACTATCTTCGGTAATCTCCAAGGTCTAAAGTCAAGTCAGCTGAAGCAACTACAGCGACTGTATCACCAGCGCATACCGGGCGATCGCATCACCACGCCCGAGTTTTCCCAGCGACTGGCAGCAATTAGCACTGAAATCAATCAGCCGGTGTGTGCCTACCTCAACCGTCGCGGACAGGTGATCCGCGTAGGGGTAGGCACGCCGCGTCAAACGCAAATTCCACCGTTGGAATTGCCCCGTTATGGCGCAGAACGATTGAGCGGTATTCGTTGCATCGCCACTCACTTGAAGCCAGAACCGCCTAATGAAACGGCGCTGACGGCTATGGCATTGCAACGGTTGGACGCTCTAGTGATGCTGAACATTACCGGAACGGGATTTCAACGACGCGGTGGTGGCGCAACTGGGTATGTCAAGCAAGCTTACCTAGCTCACCTGACACCCCAAGATGCTCGCGCCCTGATCACCAGTCCAGCCGTGCAAAAAGTTTCTGCGGATCTTCCCGCTGCTAGCGGGGGGAATCAGGGGGGTAGAGAACAAAAGAGCAACCTCCCATACACGAGCTGGAGCATTTCACCACCGATGAGTGTAGATATGCTGACACAGCAGGACTTCATGGATTTGGTGGAAGCACTGGAAGCGGAGTTCCGGCGGGAATATGTCGCCCAAGAAGTAGATGCCGACCACGATCGCGTCCTGATTGTTGGGGTGATGACTGATGACATGACTGCTCAACAATTCCAAGACACCTTGGATGAATTGGGACGGTTGGTAGATACTGCTGGCGGAGAGGTATTGGAGATGATGCGGCAAAAGCGATCGCGCATTCATCCTCAAACAGTGGTTGGTGAAGGTAAAGTCCAAGAAATCGCCATCACCGCCCAAACTCTGGGAGCAAATCTTGTGGTCTTTGACCATGACCTCTCACCCGCTCAAATTCGTAACTTAGAATCGCAAATTGGTGTCCGGGTTGTTGACCGCACCGAAGTCATTTTGGATATCTTTGCCCAACGCGCTCAATCACGTGCTGGTAAATTGCAAGTTGAACTCGCACAACTAGAATATATGTTGCCGCGACTGGCTGGTCGAGGTCAGGCAATGTCCAGGCTGGGGGGTGGTATTGGTACAAGAGGTCCTGGTGAAACAAAACTAGAAACAGAACGCCGTGCTATTGGGCGACGGATTGCTCGACTGCAACAACAAGTCAATCAACTACAGGCACATCGGGAGCGGTTGCGCCAGCGGCGACAACATCAAGAGGTTCCCTCAGTGGCGATCGTTGGTTATACCAACGCTGGTAAGTCTACCCTGCTCAATGCTCTCACTAACGCAGAAGTTTACACGGCAGACCAATTGTTTGCCACTCTCGACCCAACCACACGCCGCCTTGTTGTTCCCCATGCGGAAATGGGTGAACCCCAAGAGATTCTAGTGACAGATACAGTAGGGTTTATTCACGAATTGCCCGCATCTTTAATGGATGCCTTCCGCGCCACCTTAGAGGAAGTCACGGAAGCTGATGCCCTGCTGCATTTGGTAGATTTGTCTCATCCTGCTTGGCTGAGTCATATTCGCTCTGTCAGGGAGATTTTGACACAAATGCCAGTCACTCCTGGTCCGGCGCTGGTTGTTTTTAACAAAATTGATGAAGTAAATAGCGATACTCTAGCATTAGCACAGGAAGAGTTTCCTCTAGCGGTGTTTATCTCTGCGAGCCAGCGTTTAGGATTAGAAACCTTACGTCAGCGTCTCGGTCAACTGGTTGAATATGCTGCTTCCTATCGCTAAATATAGAGAGAGCTTCATATCTCAGTACCGTTGAGATAACAGCGCTGTTTTATTTTCCAAAGGTTTTTGTAGGGTGGGAGTACCCGCCTTACAAAAAATCGCTGTTACCTAAGATAATAACTGTAGATATCTGACAGGAGAAGAAATAAAAATAAGGTACTGTTTGTTACCTATAACAGTATCTTATTTTATTTTGATTGCTAGAAATTGACTTTGCAGTCGATAAGAACAGCAGACACAAGATGACCAACTATCCACAGTCAACAACAACATTATTTTAAAATTAAGAAACATTAATGAAAGTTGAGGATGTTATGGCTGCAAAAGTAGAAATTTACACTTGGAGAACTTGCCCATTTTGTATCCGTGCCAAAAATTTGCTGGCAAGAAAAGGGGTGGATTTCATCGAATACAGCATTGATGGAGATGAGGCTGCACGGAGTCAAATGCAAAGAAGAGCAAATGGCAGGCGCACTTTGCCGCAAATTTTCATTAATGAGCGTCACATTGGTGGTTGTGATGATATCTACGCTTTAGACTCTCAAGGTAAGCTAGATGAGTTATTAGTATCAACCAACAATGTCTAGGTTGATGGTATGACAGCGGTTTTCAGTAAGGTGGGCATCGCTGACCAATATCTCAAATGTCCATCACATTAAGTTACAGGCAATGCCCACCCTACGATTTGTGGTCTAATTATTGGAAAAGCGCTGTAAGAGTGAAAAGCAAGGAAAAAAGTTAGGAGTTAAGAGGAGCCAGCGCGTTGCCCAGATCAGCAACTGCCGTTGAGCAATTAGCAATAAAACTTATAACTCGTAACTGTTCAAGAGATAATCAAAATTAAATAATCTTGGAATTTCCTGGCAATTGAGGCAGAAAGCGTGAAACTGGCTTTTATTATTGATCCCATCCATCAGCTCGACCCGTGTCATGATACCAGCGTTGCTCTTATGGAAGCTGCGCAAATCCTAGGACATGAAATTTGGATAACTCAAGCTAATCTACTTAGTGTGGTGCAAGGCAAAGCTTGGGCAGCCCTAGAAAAAGTGGAACTTGTACCAGTGCAGTTAGTGGAGGGACGTTATCAGGCGGCGAATCCTTGGTACAAATTGAGCCAACGCGCCGCCTTTTGCTTGGAAACAATGGATGCCGTATTCATGCGGACAGATCCACCAGTCACAGTCCCTTATCTCTATGCCACATACATTCTGGACTACATTGACCAAAACAAAACCTTGGTGATTAATAGTCCTGCGGGTATCCGAGCAGCAAACGAAAAAATGTATGCCCTGCAATTTACCGAAGCGATTCCCGAAACTATCGTCACTGCTGATAAACAGTTGATTCGGCAATTTGTAGAAGCCAAGGGAAGAGCGATACTCAAACCACTAGGAAACAAAGCAGGAGAAGGAATTTTATTTTTAGAACCAGGCGATCGCAACTTCAACTCCATAGTTGAACTCAGTACCCTTCAAGGTCGAGTACCAGTTATGGTGCAAATTTACTTACCGGAGGCAAAAGACGGAGACAAGCGAATTATCCTACTTAATGGCGAACCGATTGGTGCCCTCAATCGCCTTTCATCTGGCAGCGATTTTCGCAATAACATGGCGACTGGTGGCACAGTTGCCCAAACTAAAATCACTCCAAGGGAAGATGAAATTTGTGCGCAAATAGCAGATACGCTACGTAGAGACGGCTTAATATTTGTCGGGATCGACGTTATCGGTGGATACATGACCGAAGTTAACGTCACTAGTCCTACCGGCGTGCGCGAGATAGATCGACTAGACGGCACTCGCCTTGGTAATCAAGTTATTCAATGGGTCGAGCAAGCAAAAAAATCATGAATGATAACCATTGCTATAAACCCAGACTGTCACAGTTATACAGTGACATCCTGGTAATGGCTTCATCAGCAGCAACACCAGTCGTTAAAAGTTTGGGTTATATTCCGTGTAATTTCCCTAGCACCCTGGCAATCCTAGATAATTACAAACAAGTTGGAAATTACACTAAATACCAGGTAGCAAAATTCAGCCTGGTTACGTAGAACCGTGAAAGCTCTCCGCCCCGCTTTTTTGTACCAAATGCAGTGGCGGACATCCGAACAAAGGAACTCTAGCCCAAATTAATTCAGTCTCTGGGTAGGGTAGACGAACTTTAGTCATTTATAAGCGGAACTGCTCACGCCAGTAGCTGGCGAAACCCTCCAATTATATATGGTATGACTTGTGGATCATGAATCCTATAACATTTTTCAAGGGCGATTGCATTCATAATTCATCATTATTTTAATTACGGGGTGTGCGTCGGTTGCGGAGAAAATCCGGTATATCCAATCCTGGTTTTTCTTTAGGTTCCACAATAGGCGTTGGCGGGTTAACTGGTGGTGTCTGTGGTAATGGTCGTTTTGTTGATTGTTGAGGGACAACCCGTGGTTGATTGACGTTTTGCTGTGGTGCGGCTTGTGCTTCACCTGTAAATCCTGTGGCAATTACGGTCAGTCTGACCTCACCTTGCAGCCTATCATCAATCACCGCTCCAAAAATAATATTGGCGTTGGGATCAACAACTTCATAGATTGTTTCTGCTGCAGCGTTAACTTCATGCAGGGTAAGGTCACTACCACCAGTAATGTTAAAGACAACGCCTCTGGCTCCTTCAATCGAAGACTCTAGTAACGGCGAAGAAATGGCAGCGATCGCTGCTTCTCTGGCTCTTGATTTTCCTGAGCCAATACCGATCCCCATCAATGCTGATCCTGCATCTGCCATCACAGCTCGCACATCAGCAAAGTCAACGTTGATCAAACCAGGGATTGTGATGATATCGGAAATACCTTGTACCCCTTGACGCAGCACATCATCTGCATAGCGAAAAGCTTCTTGCATGGGTGTCTGCTCTGGGATCACTTCCAACAGCTTGTTGTTGGGGATGATGATCAGCGTATCTACCCGACTTTTTAGACCTTCAATGCCTTGCTCTGCTTGAGAGGTGCGGCGACGCCCCTCAAAGATAAATGGACGCGTGACCACGCCAACAGTCAGAGCGCCCATTTCTTTTGCGACTTCAGCAACAATCGGAGCGGCACCCGTACCAGTACCTCCTCCCATACCAGCGGTGATAAACACTAAGTCGGCACCCTCTAAAGCGGTGGCGATTTCGTCTCGTGATTCCTCAGCTGCCTTTTGACCAATAGCAGGATTGCCACCTGCTCCTAAACCCCGTGTCAACTTCTGTCCAATTTGTAGTCTCCTAGGAGCATCTGCCAGAGTCAAAGCTTGGGCGTCGGTGTTGATTGACCAAAACTCCACCCCAATCACATCAGAAGCAATCATGCGGTTAACAGCATTGCTACCGCCACCACCTACGCCAATTACTTTAATATTGGCGACTCGACCAGGAACAATGTCACCAATTCGACTTTCTTCACTGGAAATCTTCTTACTGTCATGATTTTGCCCGTAGTTTACCCCAGTATTATTAAAGGGATTGGTGGAGTTAATTGCCAGCGAGAACCCCTGCTGTCCGGGAGACTGGGAGTTTTTATAGGTAAGCCCTTGGTTATTATCAAGTGTCATCGGAGTTGCGAGCATGTAGATAAACGACTTTTTAAGGTGTTATTCACCTAGGAGTCAACTATAGTTTGACGCTGCCATCATCTATGGCATTTTTGTTTATTGTTCTTTCTACTTCCAACCCTTAGAGGATTGGAGGTGCGAAAGTCAGGTATAGGGTAAGCCCTGACGGCACCCAGTCCCACAGCTAATTCTAGTGAAGTATACCTATATTCACCTAAAATTGACCTGTGTAACTTCCACCAGACATTAATATCTTCACTGGTATTTTGCTGATTTGGTTCAGTACACCTTTGGTATTTCCAATAATATCTCCGTGTTTCTGCTATTGATTTCCAGCGGACATTGATTTTACGACTGGGGCTACTGGTTTTTTTTTGGCTATCCGCCCTGTATATAAATAATATATTTTGATACTTTTGTATCCTGAAAAAATACTTAAACCACTGATATGACCAATTTTTTCCTTTTTCAATACGGTTGCCTCGGAATAATTGTAAGTAATTTACTATACACAATTGTTGCAATCCAGAAATTCTGTACACAAAATTCTCAAATAACTGTATAACTTGTAAAGACGCGCCGAGGCGCGTCTCGTTTGTTATCAAGATTTCCTCAATAGGATTTACCATTTAAGACACAAAACACAAAATTTATCTTTGGCTTACCTTTTACTTACCTATACCTAAACTGGAAATCACCGAGAAATTGCGAGCTTAGGTAATAGAACACCCTTGTTGTTTTGCTGTTAGGTTGGCCTCAATAGGAGGGACGTGCAATCAACAGATTTGACCTTTGCTTTGCAATTCTCCTTCGGGCTAGTACCAATGTCTACGGGCTTTTAGAGGAATCTACAAAAACCAGCCTCTGATTGCGTTTGTTACAGTACCTTCACTCTCGTTGTTGCAGGTTTTACCTACGGGGATTCGCCTTGAGGATGTCTGATATATATGTGTACAATATGCAGTTGATTGCAGCACCAACCGTTCATCCTTACGGGAAGCCGTTGTAAACAGGGGTTTTCCTTGCATACAACACTGCTTTCTCCTTGTGAGTCAGCAGGGAATAAAAAGCTCATGAACTCAAGTTGGTAAGCTAATGCGCTCTGTGGAATACCAGGTACGCAATAGCCGTTTTCCAGCCCAGACGCCATCATCAGGTTGTCTAACATCTTGCACCCCATAATGAGATGTTAGGGTAACAACAAGCTTAGCTTTAACTTCCAATGAGAAGTTTTTATGATTATTCTTCCCATTGTAATTAGAAGTTAAGGCGGATTTTTACTTGGGTTACTGCAATATCAGAAAATACTATATTTATCAGCATAGAACTTCTTTATTAATTAAGTGTGTTTTAGACATCAAACACACCATTACTTTTTAGGGAGTTGAGGAGTTAAGCTCTTGTTCTTTTGGTTCATTTGTACTAAGGGAGACTCTGGATTTTTCAGATCAATGTACTCTACCTGATTAGGATTGAGTTGTGCGGGCAAATGGCGCATTTGTGCCATGACCTTAATTTTTTCAGCCAACAAGGAACTTGGAGCGCCAAGATGTATATTGCCCAGTTCTGTTTTCAAAATTAAATTTGTTGGGTCTTGGAAATCAATTTCCATGACGTTAACAGAACTCTGGATGAGAGCGTGATAAAGTTGATCCCAATAGGGGCGGTACTGCTCTGGCAAGCCAAAAACCTTGAGACTGGGCAATCTCAAGTTGGGATTGAGTGATGTGTATTTTTCTAGGGGTATCCAAACGCCACTTGCATCTAGTAACCCCACAGATACTTTTTTATGACCATTGTCAGTGTTTGGTTGCTCCCGGCGACTTTGGGCGATGGCTACAGGGACTCGTTCGTTAATCTGGACTATTAACCCAGGTGGAAACAAGCGACGACTGACGGTCGCTTCTGCTATTGTCGGTTGTTGTTTGAGAGATTCAGCGATTGCATAAGGTTCTATCCGCCATAAAGACTGAGGATAAGAAACCACGAGCAGTGACTCAATTGCCTCCCGAGAAAGTAAGCGATTACCTGAAATATCAATGTTTTTGGGAGTTGTTAGTACCCAAATCGGTTGGGTAGCCATCCACAGCAAACCTCCCGCCAATGAACTCACGGCAAAAGTTTGCCAAATAGTCTGAATAATTTTCATCTGCCGCTTTTGACGTAATTTTTTACGGCGACCTTCTAAATCTGCGCGGGAAATCGATACAATGCCAGCCATTCAAACCCTTCCACACTTTCAGTCCAAGTCGTTGTTGCGCTCGTACTATTATGTAATTTTAGTAAACCCTACGAAGCTTTGTAGACCTGCTCTTCAAAAGACTTTTTTCACTTTTACTAAAACTTTACAGCAGCCATATAAACCATCTCCCTGAATTGTACGGATAATGATATTTAACTAAGTATATGGGCGTTATTAAACATCACTTATTGGAGTCACGAATGGTAAATTGGGAATGGTTTATTTCTACTGCCTCCCTATTGCCAGCCCCTAGAAGTTAGCTTTGTTTGTGCCGACCAGCTTATTAGAGGCCCCTTAGAGTTTGTAGCGAAGCTTCTTAATTGAATGTAGGCTTTTGACTTTGTTATGGCAACCATTTCTTACTGAAAAAAACAACAAAAATTATTGACTAATTACTTTAAACATGGTATAGAATTTTTCATTGTCTGACTTACAAACAAATCAACACTCAAAAAACACAACAGAAATTAACAGACGAAGCAATTTTGCACCAAACCTCTGCCACAGGGTATTGAGTAGTTCTAAATTCTAAGTTCTCAGTGCTGCTCATAAAGGTTGTACACAGAAGCTGTCAAGGTAGAATTGCCATCTTAGTTGGTTTTATCAACCAATATTTTGTGTCCTTAAGGAAATCAACAAAAAATCTAGCTCCTAAATTGTGGAAATTGGTAATTTAGATGACCAATAACACGGATAAAATTTGTTGCTGATAATTGCAAAAATTAACGAAGGCATTTACACTAAGGTTTTTACAGCGCTTTCTTGTAAGGTGGGCATTGCTCACCACTATCTCAAATGTCCATTGCCCAAGCTTTTACGGGCAATGCCCACCCTACGATTTGTGGTCTAATCTTTTGAAGGGCGGTGTAATAAAATTTTTAAATAATAATATTACCATAATAAAATTGCTTAGCAAGTTGCTATAACAAACAACTGTCTAAGCATATGAGCAGGTAGAAAACAAAGGATTATACTTGCGATCTAAGTAAGAATCAATACGGTTCACTTAAGGCTATGCAGTACTTAGAACAAGGAAAACAGGAGGCTTCGTTATTGTCCCAGTACCTCTGTGTTTGACTTTTTCCCTTGCGAAATTTTGATACAGGCTTTTTCACAACCCTTGGATTTCTATAAACCTTTTTTCTGAATTTGCCAGATGGATAAATCCAACTCAAATATGACCCATCCTCTAAAGGTTTTTCGTGTAACAATTTAAAGTTGGCAGGAAGTCTACCTAAATAGTCACAGCGTTTACTTACTGTTGCTTGCACCATAGCGTAGGAATGTAAACCCCTGTCCCACATCAACAACATTCCTGATGTACTGGTCGTAGTTGGCGGGGCTATGCCCATCGCTTCTTGGGCGGGGACTTGTGCCAATGCCCAAAGGACACGCAAAGAGCGTGAGTCCCTGAGTCCTTACGGACACGCTGAGCGCAAAGCGCACGCTACGCGAACGCGAACGGGACACGCGCAAGGGACGCGCAAACAGCACACTGCCCTTACAGGCAATCATACCCTTTGTGATGGCATCACTAGCAAGCGTTAGAGATGGTTTTGGGGATTGGTTAGTCGTTTGTAGTCAAGAACAACTTACAAAAAACAACTAACAATTCCCATTTTCAAATCTAAAATCCACGCATTGGTACTACCAGCTCAACGAGCTATCGTTTTCCAAAACTTCACTGTTGTTTTCAACAGCTGCCTCTTGTTCCAAATTTGTTAAAAAGGCTTGCAGTCTCATACGTTCAATATAAGGCCACCCTCCCTCAGCTTCAATATCGCGAAGCAGTGAGTAGAGGGCTTGACGGTTATCGGGCAAACTCTGTTGAAAAGCCCCATCTCGGATCTCTCGGTGTAAGCGCTCTAACTGTCGCAGTAAGGCTAAAAGAGCCTTCGCATCCCCTAGACAATCTTGTTGTGCATTATATACCGCAGATGCGATCGCTTGCAGTTCACAAGACAATTTCGCAGACTCTAGCTTTTTGCCGTTGCTCATACCCCCCTATCCCTGTGAATCAGGTCTGATCAAATTTACTGGATATTTTTTGCTTTGACGTCTTACCAGTCAACCTTACGTTGAAAAGTTTAATTGATTTATTAGGTGTTGCTGTGACAAATTTATTTGCATATCTCAACAAAAAGTAGGTTTTTGCTTTGTGTTTAACTTTGGGGAGTAGCCTGGGGAGACAAAGACTCACTACCCTCATAGCGTCCCACTATTAATTATCCTACTGGCACGGCTATCCCACAGTCGTCCATGATAGAGCTTGGAATTGATTGAAAAATTTCGATTCCGACTATCCTGAATGCACTCATTTAAAGTAGCGACGCCACTAGTGAAGGCAGAGCAATGATTTCAGTCTCTGTATCTGTAGAAAAACTTGATACATTTTAAACATCTATGTTACCAATAAGTGTTAACCAAGAGTTAAGAACAGGTTAGAGACTCTAAGTATTGAGCGCTATGTAAAAACCACATGATTGTCAAATATTTTACATTAATTAGCCCTCATTCCTAGAGAACTACCTGTAGAGTAACAGTTGAAGTTCTTACGACTTACATAAAAAAGCTGTGACGCATGAGGCGTGCCTCTGAGGAACGCGAAATGCGATCCCGGCTTTGTTGGTCAATATCAGAACGCTTTGATTTTAAGTTAAAAAAAATCGTATGATCTGGCTGATGAGCGCTTTGATTTCCCCATAAAACAAGGGGCTGTATGTAAAACTGCTGGTTCTTTTACCACCTGATCGCCATGCATTGCAATAGCGTGCAGTGGACAGAGCAGGGTAGCTTGGGGTTTAAAGCTTCAGGCTCAAAAAAGCGACACGTTTAAAAACGTTTAGCTACAAGAAGTTTGAGCGGCGCTCCCGCTTATCAAAGCTTCGGTGCAGTTTTACTAGTTAAATATTAATTTTTGAGATTGAGGTTAACTATGAGGTTTCGCGCTTTAATTGTTGCACTCTTGGCTTTGTGCTTGGGGTTCCTAACTGCTTGTAGTGAAGGCCCATCATCGACGAGTACAGAATTCCTGACTTACGAGCAGATTAGAGGCACCGGCTTGGCTGTCAAATGCCCCGTATTGGCAGAAACAAGCCGTGGTTCCATCCCCATTGATAATAGCCAGTCCTACACCATAAAAGAACTGTGCATAGAACCTACCCAATTCTTTATCAAAGAAGAACCCGTTAATAAACGGCAACAAGCAGAATATGTTGCCGGTAAATTGTTGACTCGCCGCACCTACTCCTTGGATCAAATCATCGGCGATCTAAAGGTCAATCCAGATAATAGCCTCACCTTTGTGGAGAAAGATGGCTTTGACTTCCAAGCAATTACAGTCAAACTGCCTGGTGGTGAAAGCGTACCTTTCCTGTTTACCGTCAAAGGTTTGGTGGCTCAAACACAACCTGGCTTGACCAGCATTAACACCTCAACTGACTTTGAAGGTAGCTTCAAAGTCCCCTCGTATCGTGGTGCTTCCTTCCTCGATCCCAAAGGTCGCGGTGTTACCAGTGGGTATGATAACGCAGTGGCTCTTCCCGCCCAATCTGATGATGAAGAACTCAGACGTGCCAATGTCAAGCAAGCTGAAGTTCTCAAAGGTAAAATCTCTCTGCAAGTAGCGAAAGTAGATAACTCTACTGGCGAAATTGCAGGCACCTTCGAGAGCGAACAGCCCTCTGATACCGATTTAGGCGCTAAAGAGCCTGAGGAAGTCAAGGTTCGCGGTCTGTTCTATGCTCGTGTAGAACCGGCTCGTGTGTAGATTCTTCTAAAGACTGCAACTGACTGGCACTTAGAGCTTCTATTGCGTTTATGAGGTAACTTCTTACCTTCTGACAGGATATTTTCTGGAAGGAGGGTTTGGAGTTACCTCTGTCCGTATCTCGTTAAATGATAAGTAGATAGGTAGAAATAAACCGAACTATGTTAAGAAATGTAAAAGCCTCTAAAACCCTTACTAATGAACGGCAGGTGACGCCAGTCCGCTCAAGTCGGCAGAGCCGCCCACGCGGCTGGCTCCTTTATGCCGGGGAACCCTTTCGCCAGTTCCTCAACGGGGGGAACCCCCGCACCGGACTGGCTCACCACCGCACTGCCTCCCAATGACTAATGACTAAGGACTGCCGAAACTCGTTAACTTTATTTGTACCGACCTACTTAAAACTACTGACTCTATACGTAAGTGCAACAAGCGGCGTCTCGCCCTTTTCATTGCTGGTGTGAATATTTTGACTTTTTTAAATTTAGATTCTTAACTGGACTTTAGACTAAAGCAGGCGATCGCATAGGGATACCGATGCGTAGGAATGGGTATAAAAAATGAAGGAGATGCCTGTTGTTAAAACAAGCATTCCCCAATGGAAGATGAGAGAAGCACTACCAACTCACATCAACCACTATGGATGTTTTTGGCAGATTAAAGGCTTTCCGTCAAGCAGTGTATGACAATATGTGTCGAGCGCACGATGCAACGTTTGAACTAACAGATGCTGTAATGCTTACACGTAAAGCGTATTGTCTTGCTGATCTATCTCAATGCCCTATATTTCGACGTAAATGGTCAAGTATTTATGAGGCATTGCAGGATACAAGACCTCAACGGCAAAAGTTGATGAGACTTTACATAAAACAAATGCCGACATCTGGTCAAATTATACTAGCAGGAGACCATACAGCGCGTGAGCGAGACCAAACGCTGTAACGCTTAAAGACCGGACAATGGAACACCACGCTCATTGGTGGAGTAGCAGCAAACAAACCAATTACTTCGGGTCAAGGCTATAGTAGTATTGCTTGGATACCGGAAAGGGAAGGTAGTTGGGCTTTACCTTTGAGACACGAAAGAATTACTTCTTGGGAGAGTCCTATCAGTAAAGCTGTGTGGCAACTGCGACAAGTATGTAAGTTCTTGCCATCAAGACCAATTTCTTTATGGGATAGCGAGTATGGATGCGCCCCGTTTGTCTTAAAAACTGCTGGTATAAATGCAGATAAATTAATGCGTTTACGCTCAAACTTATGTTTGTGGAGCGCACCTCCAGTATATTCGGGTCGGGGAAGACCTCGCGTTCACGGTCACAAATTTAAACTCAATGACCCTGAAAGTTGGATTGATTCCGCTCAAACTATTGACGTAAATGACTCGAAATTAGGCTTGCTAAAAATTCGTGTATGGCATGATTTACCGAAGAAGAACGAAGGTGTCAGTCGTCATCCGTCAGAATGACTCCTGTACGACTGGCGATACGGTGAGGGTTTAAAGCCCCTGCTTTCAAGTATGGAGGAATAGAAATGCGGGGCGCATCGTATCTGAAACCCCCGGTACAGAGCGTGGGGTATTCTGACCAATGTATTCTGAATTCTGACTCCTTCTCATATTTTCGCTCATCTGCCAAACACCCAATGTCACTAGTACTGGTTGAGCGTTTCAAAGAAGATGGGCCAGCACGGGTCGCGCTCACCTTTATGGCTGGCATGGGTCGGAGAACAAATGCCAACCCTAGATGAAGTTTGGCGAGTTTACCTCAGACGTTTTGCTGTTGATCATTGGTATCGATTTCTCAAACAACGCCTGCATTGGACATTGCCTAAAATTGCCACGCCCAAACAGTGTGAGCGTTGGAGCGACCTAATGCCGATAATAACTTGGGAGTTGTGGTTAGCTCGTGATATTGTGTCAGACAATCCTCTGCCGTGGCAAAAATCAATTGACAAGCTAACTCCTGGAAGGGTTGCTCAGTCTATGGGAGGAGTTTTAGCGAGGATTGACACCCCGGCTAAAGCTCCAAAACCCCGTGGAAAATCTCCTGGCTGGGAAACTGGACAGCCACGCCAACGTAGAATCACATATCCTATTGTCAGAAAACGTACTTCTAAACCCCGTAAGCAGGCGGCGAAATCTGCTTAGTTTATCTCTTTTCATATTTTCTGATTTAAATTTCTTTAACTCAGCATCGCTGGGTCATTTTCCATGCCTTAGTCTAAACTCCAGTCTTAATGAAAACATAAGTATTTGTAAAAGATTTAATATTAAGTGTTTTCCCTGATATTATCGATTCCTAATTCAGCTAGATAGTTTCTATTTTCCGTCTATCTCTACTAAGTCCACTGCTGGATTAACGACTCTAATTCAGTAGAATTGCGGTTTTTAATTTAGTAATAAAGTTTTTATTTTATTTTTATATAGTTTTGAAAAACTACAGAACACACCAAAAACTTAACTAAAAAACAAGAAAACCACCTCAAATTTAAATTACACTGCATTGGCAATCCGGTTGTGGTAGGTATTTTCAGCACAAAATTTTTTATCTGCCATAGGAGCTTCTTAGTTATATAGGGCGATGTGATCTCCGCTTTCCGCGGTATCTGGCGCAAGTCCGCTACCTTGCACAAAGGCGTGCAGAGGGCGTTTGCGTGTTTGTTGCCCGTAAAAGTGCTGCGTTCACCATCTAACGGGTACGCTGCAAAAATCTGACTTATAAGTACAATTGCAGTTTGGTTTAAAAGTGAGTATTTATCTGTTTATTCGACCTTATTTGGTCTAGAAATACGGTGCTATGACAACCACACTTACCAATGAACTGAAGCATGAGATTTGGCAGTTGTTGCGAGAATATCAGCAATTTCGCGCAGCTGATGTTCGCAACCAACTGGTGAAACTGAATTTTGGACTTGTGAGAAAAGAAGCTCACTACTGGATCAATCAATGCCAAGAAAGCTATGAGGACTTGCTCCAAGTAGGTTGTTTGGGTTTGATTTTAGCTATAGAAAGATTTGATATTTCCAAGGGACATGCTTTTAGTTCCTTTGCCATTCCCTATATTCGCGGTGAAATTCAACACTATCTTCGAGATAAAGGAGTCACCGTGCGAATTCCCCGACGCTGGTTAGCGCTGCAACAGCAAGCAATCTTGGTTACGCGTTGTTTACGGGAAAAATACAATCGCCAACCTACTGACTCTGAGTTAGCAGCAGCATTGGAAATTTCCCCAGGAGAATGGCAGGAAATTAAATTAGCATGGGCTAACCGCGCTCCTTTAAGCCTCGATGTCCCAGTGCAGAATGGAGATGAAGACGCAACTTTACTGGGAGAACTCGTTCCGGATAACCGCTACCGCAGCTTTCAACTGGCACAAGAAGACCGAATTCGCCTCCAACAAGCATTGGTGCAGTTAGAACAACGCACCCGCGAAGTCTTGGAATTTGTGTTTTTGCATGATTTGACGCAAAAACAAGTGGCAGAACGCCTTGGTATAAGTGTAGTCACGGTTTCTCGTAGGATCAAGAAAGGGCTAGGCTTGCTGAAACACTTAATGTGTATGGCAGAGGATTAACGGCAAAACTTAGTCATCCGCAATCTAACTAAAAACTAGAGTATTTAAAATAACCTTGGCAATGCGGAAAGTTAGGTTATAAAGGTATGGAACTTCGTTTAGTATCTAAATTTCAAGCATATTGACTTGGACAAGCAAATTTTTATATGGCTTTTGAGAACAGCTCATGGGCAGAAATTCAAAAATTGCAATAGCTACTATCCTGGCTTTGGCGATCGCCTCGTGTTCCTCACAAGGTGATGAATCTAGTCATCCTACATCTACTAACACGCCACCAGCGACTCAAAAAGCAGCAAATCACCGGTTTAATAACCCAGTCGTATCTGCCAATCAAAAAGCAGCAAATCACCGGTTTAATAACCCAGTCGTATCTGCCAAACAGACTCCACCAGTTATTACAACTCCTGCTAACTTGATTCAACCAACGAATGCTATACAACGGGTAGGGATCGTCTCAAAAGGTCGGAAAGACCCGTTTGCACAAATTGTGGAACCTTATTCGATTAAAGTAACGAATACGCCTGTAGTGGTAAAACCCGTTTCTAAGTTACTACCAGCAGCTAAGAGTAAACGGCAAAGCAATGTGATAGCTACTAGAACCAAAAACCCTTTAAATCAAAAGAAGCACAGAATCAACAAAACAGCCATTGGGCAAAACGCTGCGCCCCAAAGGGTGATTGGGCAAGCAACAGGGCCGCAAGCAGCAGTGGCAAAGCCAATCGGGCATTCGCGTCGCTTGCGTACCGTGAGCACCGCGCCCCAAAAGGTGATGCTCCCGGAGAACGCCGCGCCAAGGGCGAGCGCATCTGTTAAAGTCAATTCCAAACGTGCTGTTACTCCTGTGCTACCTAAAGTCTTACCCCAAGTTATCCCCAACCCTGCTTTAGCATCTGTATTACCACCACCACAACCAGAGTTAGCCAGAGCAGTTTTTGTTTCTGGTGTGGTTCTCATTGGGAAAGAACCGCAAGCAATTATCAAAGTACCGAATGAGCCAACAAGCCGGTATGTGCAAGCAGGACAGCGGCTAGCAAATGGAGTGCTGATTAAACGTATTGAGATTAATGAAAGCTCCGAACCGAGCGTAATTCTGGAACAATATGGTATTGAAGTTGCCAGAATGGTCGGGGAAGGAATTGCTACCCAAACGCCACCAACTGCTGCTTCTGGGGAAAATCCTGTTTCTTTGACAGAACCACCCCAAAACCCTGTTCCAGGCGGAGCTACTTAAAGATGGAGACAAGAGAAAAAATTGAATTTGCTGGTTTACCTTTAGCAGTCTATCGAGAGATAGCAGCTCATTTACGTCAAGTGGAAGGAGTAGAAGTTCGTTTAATTCCCCAAACCTCCCAAGAGTTTGACTACAATCAAAGCCAAATCAATGGCTTGTGGATTGAGTACACTCCAAACTCTGGCGCTCAAAGTCGGCAACGGGTGCAGCAAATCTTGACTTACTATGGCAGTCGCTACGTTGCTTGACGAATTTTCTCAAGAAATTTAAGTAAATATGCCTATATTTAAGAATTTTTGGGTTGAGGTTTCTCCACCCAACAATTCGATTTTTTTGTTGAGGAAATGCGCTCTACTAGTGTAGAAGTAAAAAACAACGCAAGATAACTCAACTGTCAATGACTTCAATATATCTTAATATATTCAATGCGTATATTTTTTTCAGGAATTTAAAAAACCTAGGGAATACGGATATGATAGTTAATATAATCACATATAAAGAAGATATATAAAGAAATTGTCTTGGCTGAAACTTCTACAACAGTTACACCTGGTCAGAATCTTAACCCTTCACAAAAAATAGGCTTAGAGTTAGTCTCCCGTTTGGATCGAGGACGAGATGTTGTCTTGGCAATTGATTTGACGGAAAGCGTTGGACTGAATGATGAGGGTCGTATTCGCTTACGTCAGATTGTTGAAGATAGCCTGAAACCGGGAGATTCAGTTTACGTTGTTCCTTTCGCCCGAGATGTAGCTTTAGGGGAAGTTATACCTGGTGTAAATCCATTAGGAATACCCATCCAGCTTACCAGTAAAAGTAAAGAAAATATTGATAAAGTTTTAGAAAAGATACCTTTTGTATCTGATCCAAATCGATACGGTGCAGATATTCAAAGAGCCGAGTTAAGTATTTATCAAGGCATTGCTCAAATCAATCAAAATCGCCTGCGGCAAAATCAATCAATCAAGCCACAATCAATTGTTTGGGTTACTGATGCACCTTTACTTACTCAACCAGGAATTACCTCACAAGTGTGGGTTGAAACTCCTGCTGATAGTCCTTTTCGGATAGCAAACTCTTCAGAAAGTCAACGGCGACAGGCTTGGATAAAAGGTTTGCCAATTAGTAAGCGATCGCAGTCAATCACAACCAAAGACAATAAAGAATATAAACTCACTGTATGACCATATTGGTATTTGGTTTCCCCCACAATTACTAAGAAATATTAAAGCAGTGGAAGAAGGCGCAAAAGGCATTAGACCGGTAGGAAGACTAGCATTTTTCCACAATTATCAAAAAATTAAAACAGCAATAGAAACAGCAGAAAAACGCACAAGAGGACATGATTCTGTATTGCTAAAAGCTGGTTTAAGAGTCGAACCAGGACTGAATATTTTTGTCGTGGGTTCTCTTTGTGGCGGTACAGGAAGCGGAATGTTTTTGGACGTTGCTTATAGTCTCAGACATCTTTATGGAAGTCAAAGCGCTCAAATTGTCGGCTATTTAGTGATTAGTCCAGAATTGTATGGCAACACTCCCAGTATGAGCGCCAATACTTACGCCGCTCTCAAAGAATTAAATTATTACAGCACTTCCGGCACAAAATTTGAAGCTTGTTATGATATTCAAAATTTAGTGTATGTTCAGGAACGGCGTCCGCCATTTGACCACGCTTATTTGGTTTCCAGTCAAACGAGAGGCGAATATCAAATCCTGGCGCAAGGGAAGCTGTGTAACGTTATTGCTCATAAGATTGCTCTGGACTTTTCGGGTGAATTAGCACCAGTCGTTAAAGGTAACAGGGATAATTTTTTGCAACACATGATTCAGTCGGATAAGCACCCACGTCAGAATGCCCAGCGTTATTTAACATTTGGACTGGCGGCGATTTATTTCCCCCGCGATACGATAGTACAAATCGCCTTAACTCGCGTCAGTTTAGAACTGGTAAAATTCTGGTTAAACGGCGAAGGTCAAAGTCCAGATCCCCTCAGCTTACTTGAGCAATTCCTCATTCAATACCGTTGGCACAGCGACTTGGCGAAAAAGGACGGCATAACTACCAAACTTGCGGAGTCTGTCCAAGAATCTAACAAGAATTTTAGTAATACAATCTCCACTTGGAGAAATAAATTAGAACGGTTAATTTCCGACTGCCAAAACAGGGATGACCGTAATGGAATTCGTCAACAGTTGCCTAGGGAGTTTCGCGAGCAATTCCGCAAAATCCAACCAGGTGAGACTGAGAGTAGCAGGGGAATTTGGCTGACAAGACTGCAACAGATTTGTCCAAGTATCATCAAAGAACTTAAGTCAAATATTGACGATTTTCTGCTCAGGTTACTCAGTCCTAGTGAACCACATTTTTCGATAAAAAGCACCCGCGACTGGCTAGATGCTTTGCAACATGAACTGAATAACTATCAATGGAATCTCCAGGAGGAAATTAGCAATTTTGGCGGAATGAAACGCTTGGAAGATTTAGAGAAGAAATGGCGGGATGCTGAACAAATCATTGAGGACATTGAGCAGAAACCTGGTATTCCTCTACTCAATACAAAGAATAACCAAGTGCAAGCTGAAGCGAAAAGGGTGGTACGGGAAGTTTGTGATCTGAGCAAGCATAACTTTGATTTGGTAGTCTTTCAGGAAGCGCTACAAATTGTCACAACTTTGCAAAAGCATATTCAAGAAAGAGCAACTCAAGTCGCTGCTTTTAGTGCAAGCGTAGAGATTTTGCAAAGCGCCTATGAGAAACAGGAACGAAACCTTAGACAACTGAATTTTGATGAAATGAGCGGTGAGGCAATATTTGATAGTGAAGATATTGACCGCTGTTACCAAATTATTTTGGCAGAAAATGATGTGCGCCGCCAGTTAGTGTTAGTGAGTTCAGCAATTACAGAACCAACTGGTCGGGGACAATCTTTGGCAATTTTTATCGACAGGGAACGCACGACTCCATACCAGTTGCAAAAAGAGGTTGATGTCAAGGTTGACAGCTTATTTGCTTCTCGCGGTAGCAATATTGTCAACTCTGTGATTAAGCGCTTCATGCAAAACTACTCAATTTCAGCACGTTCAACGCGCTTAGCACAAATTATGCAGGAAGCTGAACCCCTGTTGCATCTTAATTTGAGTGACCCCTACTTCCATGATGACCCTGCTAAACATAGTAAATTAATAGGATTTAAGGATACAGATGAGTTAGAAGTACAACAATTTAAAAGTTTGCTGGGAAAGGATTTGGGAATTACTACAGATAAATTTAAACCGACTCAAGCTGACGACGAAATTTTAATTGTGAATGAGTACGCTGGGTTTCCTCTAAGACTGATAGCCAATTTAGAAAGGATGAGGAACCCTTACATTCGCGACCAGAATTCCGCTACATCTTTTCTCCACAATGACTATCGCGCTTCTTTTCCTGACATCATCCCTCCTGATGCAAGAAAAATGGAAGAATTGGAAGATATTTTTTATCCTTGTTTAGCGTTGGGGTTATTGGAGAAAAACCAGGAAAATCACGAATTGGAATTTCAATATTATGATGCATTGCAAGACAATTATTACACTGCTTCTCTAAACCCAGAGTGGAGTCAAGCTTTGGAGGAACTTGTAAACAACCGTGGAATGACTGAAACTTTAAAGAAACTTTTGGATATGGCGATCGCAAAAATTGCCAGCAACCCAGATCTCTGGCAAAATGACTATTTACCCAAACTGCGGCAATTTGTCGAACAAATTAAAAACTTACCAGAAGACAGTCCCAATTATCCCTACAAAGCCGCATTATACTCACCTCCAGGAAGCACTGACCCTATAGCTAAAGAGGGAATTATCAATCGCTTTTGGAGAAAGATGGATGAGCGATTTCAAACCAGCCTACAGCAAAATTTGCCTTCACCCACAAATCTAGTAAATCAGAAAGTTATTCCTGGGGAGATACTCGTAGATTCTCCTGTAGATTCTCATGACAACAGAGCAAAACGGCGCTTAGAATTGGAGCGGCTACAACAAGATTTAGGTGATGGTTCTCTAACTGAAGAAGAGTATGATCGCGAGCGTCAAAAAATATTTCAAAAATACCCTCTATGACATTATTGTTCTCTCGTTTCTTGGCTGAGCTAGTTAACGAAAAATATACTTTTAAACAATCAAAACTGTTTTCATGCCACCAGTACCACCTTACTTAATTTTTTTCACTCTTGTACTTGTAGTTCTGCCATCTATAACTGTTATTTTCTTACGCTTGGCTCTATATCGACATCTTGTAGAGGAAGCTGACAAAGTGAAAATGCTAATTGATGGAAACAAAAGTGTAACAGAACCTCCGATAATCAAAATCCTAAAAAGCAGATTTCAAGAAGCTAGTAGTAGATTAGACCATGTTAATACAGCAGCTTTAATAGAGCAAGTTTATAGTCAAAAAAATCTGAAGTTTAATCTGATAATTTTTACGAAACAAATCGGCTGCGAACAAATTGATTACTTCTGCCGCATTCTGCCAAACTTACTGCTAGCATTTGGTTTGCTGGGGACTTTTTTAGGTATCACAATGAACTTGTCAGCACTCAGTCAAACCATCAATCAAACGACTGCCAGCAATGTTAACAGTTTAGTGGCTGAATTAGAAAAACCATTACAAGGCATGAGCATTGCCTTTACCACTAGTTTAATGGGAATATTATTTAGTGCTTTGTTAACAGTGTTTAACTGGAGTAAGAATACTAGTCTAGCTAAGTTTCGACTTATTAGTTCCTTAGAAGATTACCTAGACAATATTTATCAACCAACAATAGATGGTCATACTCGCCTTGATAAAGCTGTTGACAGAATGGCTTCTCTACAAAATGATTTTTTAACTAATTTTGGTAACAATGTTCGGGATGTGGTTGAGAAATCTTTAGGAAAAGTAGCCAAGGAAATTGCAGAAGAAAATAAGAGAGCCAATGAACTAGCAAGGCAAGTTTACGAGAGTTTTACACAATCTTCTGGCACTATATCTGCTGCTGCTACTGAATTTAAGTTTGCCAGTGAAGAACTGAAAGAAAAAGCGGAGATATTTAAACAGGCTGCTGAAATATTTGATAATAGCCAGTTTCCGCAAAGATTATCAGAGGCGACGGGAGATTTGGCTAGCACGCAGGAGAGATTTTCTCAGTCTGCTGCAAGTTTAGCTGAAACAGTAATATCTATTGCAACAGCAGTGAATGAAGTTCAGCGTTGCAGTCAGGAGTTAATCAAGTTGGGAGAAGAAATCAAGAGCGTTAACCAAACTTCAGTCTCTGTATTAGAGTTACATCAAAGTAATCAAACCTCTCTTGGGAATATTATTCCCCAACTCAAACAAGGAGCTAATAGTTTTTCAAAGGCGATTAACAGGCTTGATAATTTAGAGCAAATAATTGTCAATAAAGCCGATAGTTTGAATGAGTTGGTGGAGACTGTAGTAACCTATACAGAACAGGTAAATTCAGCGATTGAGTCTTTAATCGGTACTAACAACCAAAAAGTTGAAACTGTTATCGACAAATTTGAAGGATATGCCAATCAGTTAAACGTCAAAATTGACACATTTAAGTTAGATTTAATGCAATTAATAAAAGACAACGATATAAAAGTCATTTCAGAATACAAAAAGATGGGCGATCGCTTGCTTGGTGGTCTTGAAGAAACAACTGAATATAACATTAAAAGCTATCAATTTTTAATTGACAAGCTGATTCAACAAGCTAGTGAAATTAAGCAGGAAATTTTCCAGCTAAGAAAGGCACAAATTAATGATAACTACAATAAAAATGATAATTAGATGAAATGCAATCTAAAAAAATATATAAATTTAGCCAAAATTAATGTAATTTAAAATTTTATGGCTCGGCGATCGCGGCATACTGAGTACAATGAAGACCTAAACATTTGGCAGGCTTTTACGGATTTAATGTCCAATGCCTTTATGATACTTCTGTTATTGCTGTTAATAACTAGCACAAAGTATGCAATATCGCAAATATCTAATAATAAAAATACAGGTACGCCGCCAATTCTGCTGATTAAAGATGAAAATTACAGATTTGATCCAGGCAGCGCGGCAATTACCTCGGCAATGTTAAATTACATCACAAATAAAATAGTACCTGACATTGAAAAAACTACAAAAGATTTCAACATAAATACCGTTGAAATTATTGGTCACACTGATGAGCAAACTATTGGTAGTGTAACAAGCAATCTAGACAACAATTTAGAAGCAGCAGTTAGTAGTGAGGGTTCGCTAAGGAATTTGAATGCCGGCTCTAACGCTGACTTGGGACTAATGCGTTCCTTGGCGGTAGTTAAAGAACTGCTTAAAATCCAGAAACAACAGGGTAGAATGCCAGGAGTTAAGTTTCGCGCCTATTCGGCGGCGCAGTTAATATTACCGAATGGGGAATTTGCCCCAATTCCCAACAACCAGCGTCAGCCAGATGCGACACGGCGACGCATTGAAATTCGCTTTACTCGCCTGGGTAAAGAGCGAGAAGTCAAGTAGGTAAAAGTGCGCAATTCTCATAGCTCAGCCAGCAGCTTGCTACACGTAATGCCAATTTTGCCAATGTTTGAATCAAAACAACATAATCAGGTGATAAATTTTCAAATTGCTGGGTTAAACTGGCAAGCAAGATAATTCAAACATCACGAGAGCGCCTCCACGGTTTGGGCATCACTCAAAATGGAACACTGGCAATTTCTGATACAGAAGCAGGGCGATGCTCCCAAACAGAACCCCCCAAGGGGCGATAGGCAAACCCCCGCCAAGGGCGATCGCTCTTGGCGTCCCTTGGAATCGCCAAATGTGGAAATTATAGAAGGTCGGTATAGAGTTGTCGCTTGTTCTAACCTTGCTAACGTAGATGTGGAAGTACAGATCACTCATACCTCAACGTTGGAGGTTCCACCGAAGCGGCGAATTCAGGTGCGATCGCGCCGCACAAACTCTGAAGGCTTAATACCTGTCATTCCCTATACCTACCTCAAGCCAGGAATTTGGGAGTTACGCTGTTCTGGTAAGTTGATGTCTGATCGTGGTAAACCCTGGCAACACAGTATCCAATTACAAGTCCTACCTAAAGTCGCTGCAGAGGTAGGACGAGGAAAAAACGAGGAATTACCTGTCTTAACCGCTGAGTTATCTCAACAAGAAGCGATTATTGAGCAACCGATTAGTCCAGTCTGGCTTAAAGGTGAGACAGCAGAACAGATTTTACAAAACTTAATAGAACTGGCTTTACCTGCTTCTGAATTGTTGCCCGAAGATGACAAAACGGTTGAGGATTCTCCAGCAGATACAGAAGCTGCACCCCTTGCTGTGAAACTTGAAGAAGAAATCTACATTGCTCGTTGGGGAGAAACTCTCACAATTAACGGGCGTGTGGAGGAAAAAGAAGCGACGCTGGATCTGAGCCAAACATCAAATTATGAAAGAGTTTACGGAGGAGAAATAAGAATAGAATTGCACTCACCCCAAGGTTCTGAAATTATCAGGCGAGTGCGGCAATCCTTACCAGAAAAGTTAATACCGTTTCCTATCAGATGTTCAATAGAGATTCCAGCTGATTGTGAATCGAAGCTGATTTTGGGAGAAATCAGTTTGTATGGCGTCCTCACAATTGGTAGTAAGGCGGTACTCTTAGCGAAGGAGTCTTTCACAATTACAGATGTTACAGAATTACTAGCAACCAGTGCTGTATTCACCAAAAGTGAACCACTGGCGACTTGTGAAGCCCAAAAACTATCGATACCTCTAGATTTAAAACTTTTCAATCTGGTAAAAACTCCAAACAAAGCGCGATCGCTTCTGTTGCATCCATCTCCAAAAAAATCTCTACCACCCAAACTTAACCGGCAATCACTTCGTAAATCAGCAGCGATTTCACCTCAATTACCGAGGTTTGCTCAGCACCAAAATCAGATGATCAGTCCTGCGGTTTCAGAACCTCCTTTAAAGTCGGAGAATTCAGACACGAATAGCACGGTAACTGCTGTTAGTTATGTTATCAGCAAGGGTACGGCTTTTCCCTACTTAAAACGACTAAAAGCATCGCAGGATGAAATAGAAGTCATTAAGCGCTATCCGCCAGAGATGTTTGACTGTCCTGCGCCTGTTGAGTCGCAGCAGCACACGACTGAGATTGATCATGAATATGCAGCGTTATCAGTCGCAAAAGATGCCCAATCCCAAGACACATCGTTTGTCAAATTAGTGGGTCCCTCTAGTTCTGAATTAATCACGACAAGCAGTCCCTACATATCCCCCTTAATTAGAAAGTGGATGCATACTCAAGGGTACTCTTTGCCTGAACCCATCAATTTGCAAAACCAAGACGACTATACCTATATTGTCCCTAGCCAAGAGCAGGTATATGAGGAGCTTGACACACACACGCAGGGAAATGGCGACGCTGAGAATCCACAGGACACAAAGGTAGAAGAACAAATTGCCACACACACTCAAGAAGACAAGCAGATAAATTCTTCCTCCCTCCCTCACTCCCTCCCTCCCTCCCTCCCTCACTCCCTCTCTCCCTCCCTCCCTCACTCCCTCCCTCACTCCTCCCCTCATGAGGAGATGTCGTCGGCTTGGTTGGTACAGGAAATCGTTGTAGATGATACATCGAATGAAGCGGAAGCTGATACTTTCAAAAACCAAGCTTCCAAACAGGAAGAAGCATCAGTATCAAATGTATTATTTTATTTGCCTTTAGAAAAAGAAATCACGGAGGCATTACCAGTTCCGCAATTGCATTTGCCACCAGGCGAACTTGTGTGTGGAAAATCTGTTAGGGTACGCGTACAGTTAGCGCAAGTCTGTCCGGAAGTGGCTGTCAAGTTATGGATTGAGGATTGCCAAACTCGCTGCTTGCTGGAAGATCCGCTTTGGTTGACAAATTTACTACCTAACTGTTCTGGAGGATTGGAAGAAACCACTCACATCATTGTTCCTTTTGGGTGTTTGGAAATTCGCTTGGAAGCGATCGCTGTGAATACGGTTACTCAGCAGGAAAGCGACAAAGTCACTATCCAGCGGGCTGTGATTCCTCCGGACTTACCGAGTTTGCAGTTAGATGAACTTTTAGATCTTTAATTTAGGGCTAGCCATCGATCCCATTAATTGCATTCTGAGTTTTGAGTTCTGATATCATGTCCGGCTAATTAGTTATGATTTCCACGTTAACTGCACCCCACCCCGCGCCGCCCCTCCCCGCATGCGGTGAGACCAGTGCTGGAGGAGGGTTTCCCGACAGCCAGGCAACTGGCGTTCGCGTAGCGTGCCGAAGGCATACCCGAAGGGGGAGGGGACGTGAAGCGTAGCTTTACGGGGGTGGGGTTCTTAGGGGAATGATAAGTCTTTAAGCGAACATGATATGAGTTCTAAATTCTTCTTCTAACTGTGTTAAAAATCTTTAGAATTTAAAAATTTAGGGGAAAAATTGCAGTAAGCTCTTGTTGAATTGTAGTTTGTTTCATAGGAATCTTATGTACACAGCTTCATTTATGCCTTCCATTCTGATGTACGCAGCTTCATTTGTGCCTTCGATTCTTGTTCCTGTAACTGGTCTAGTTGTTCCAGCTGTGACATTTGCGTTTATGTTGTTATACATTGAACGCGACGATATCGGCTAAACTTGTCCACCGACTTAATCATGAATGAAAAATTGACCGCCCATCTGATAAAGACGGGCGGCTTTTTTATGCTGATTTTTAATCGATTCATGAACTGCCCCAACCCGCTTTGCTGAGGTTGGGGTTTCCAAAGTCCCAACTTGCGGGGAGTGCTTCTGACGCTTCGCTTGGTAAACTTACCTGTTTGAGTCCTGACGGCTCTAGTGGATAGAGGTTTGACCATCTGCGTCTGACGACGCTAGTTCCTAACGCCGTGGCTAAATATTTGATTTAGCCCAGAAATATCTAAGGGGACGTAGCCACTATTAGATGCTGATTCTGGTATCAGGATACTGCCGTTAACTGTATCGATTGGGTTGACTATTGCCGACCAGTCGCCTAGTTGCCTTTATGCTACGGGTAGTCTTCCTTTACGGCAAAGCGGGTACTTTACGTTTATGCCTCGCAAAACCTAATATACACTAAAACGCACCCCAAAACAAAAACATCCAAGCAGGCGCTATCCTTCCCCACCCGGCGTTGCTGAGGGTGGGGAAGGATAGCGCTATTTGTTCAACTTGTGTTACTAGCTAAATCTCGCTTACAGCTACTAATTGCTAATTGTGTATTGCCATAAGAGGATGTTTGTGAAGTACCGAGTTGTATCGAGATCCCCCCTAGCCCCCCTTTTTAAGGGGGGAAAATAGTCTCAAAGTCCGTCTTATTAAGGGGGATTTAGGGGAATCGAAAAGTTTTTGATACATAACTAACCACTTTTAAAACATCCTCTAAGTATGCAAACAAATAGCAATTAGCAATTGTGTCGGCTCAAACTACCATTAGATTGAAGAACCGAGTCCAGCGTAGGCTCCGTAAAAGAAAATACCTACAACGGTAATTACACCTAAGCCTGCGATTGTTGCAACAATCCACAGGGGAATTCTGCCACTTCCAGACACAGTCTTTCCTCCCTTGATAAAAAATTAGCGACGAAAGTTAAAAAATAAACAACAGTCAATAGCTGTCGTTCCAGTTAGTTAAAGAAGTAACTGGAAAACAGAATCCCCAGAACAAAAACGAGTAGCAGTCCCAGGTAAAGCGAAGTCCGGTTGAGTTCAACCGGCTGATTATTGGGATTGTCCTTTCTTTCCATGATTTTCTCCTAGCGCTGAATAAACTGCATGGAAGCGATCGCACCCAAAAAGAATATAGTTGGCACAGCTAGGGTGTGAACTGCAAGCCATCTGACCGTAAAAATTGGATAGGAAACTGGTTGATTGATGTTATTGCCGCTAGTCATGATTTCAAACTACTTTGTGTTACTAAATTGTTCTACTTGTTGTTTTGCTTGATAACGGTTATTTACAATTGGCAATTCCTGCCGTGCTGGTGTGTAATACTCATCAGGGCGAGGTGTACCAAACACATCGTATGCCAAGCCAGTGCTGACAAACAACCAACCTGCAATAAACAGTGCAGGAATGGTGATGCTGTGGATCACCCAGTAACGAACGCTCGTAATAATGTCCGAAAATGGACGTTCTCCAGTAGTACCTGACATTTATACCCCTACCTTGAGCAAGATTGTTATTGAGATCATTATCCTACAAAGTTAAGAAAGAGTTACACCTCGTAACTTGTTTCTCATAAATAGGAATAAATACTTAGCCAGCTTCTGATTTAGAAGCGGCTGCAATATTGGGATTGTATTTGAGTAAAACACCGCGATCGCCAATCACAAATCCCTTTTCTGGGTTGAGAAAAACGATTTTGTAAAAATTAGTCGGAACTCCTTCAACATCACGGTCTTTTTCCCAAGTTTTGCCGCCATCAGAACTGTACAGCAAATTAGCGCTACCGCCACTAACCCAAATTTCATCGGGTGTACGATAAGCCAAATCAAGTAAGCCCCAACTGGTCGAGAGTTCTGGATATTGAGTTTCCAGCCACTTATCAGGTTCAGCTGGGTTAGTAAATTGTACCTGACCACCTCGTGCTAACATCCACATTTGTCCCTGTTCGGTAAATCCCATATTTTCTACCCGTCTGGAACTATTGCGGTTATGAGGTACCCAAGCATTTAGCCCTGGTTCCCAAGTCGAGTAGAAGTTACCTTTTGCAGAAACAGCAACATATTTGCCATCAGGAGAACGTTCGATGTTACGAACCACACCAACGGCTTGTTCCACCTGCGCTTTCCAGTTTTGTCCACCATCTGTGGTTCTGTATATTGCTCCCACATCAGTAGCCATCTCAGCTGTGTTTTGTGCCAGTGCCACAATACTCACAGGGTTACCTGGTAGCTTTTCACTCAGGGGAATGCGTGACCAAGAACGACCTTCATCACTGCTGTGCAACAGTAGAGAAGGTTCTCCAGCTATCCACCCCTCTTGATCGGCAAAACTGACAGTGTTAAAACGGTACCTTTGGTCATCCAGTTTTAATTCTAGAGGCTGCCAAGTTCTGCCACCGTCTTTTGTTTCCAACAGAGTGGCATTGCTGCCTACTAAGAAACCATGCTGGGGGTCATTTGTAAAGGCAATATCCAGTAGTTTTGCATCTGTTGGGACGGAAATCACTTCCCAAGGATTGTAGCTGGTCGAAGGGACATTACTACAACCAACACACACAAGGATAACCACGAACAAAGCGAGTATTCGTTGGTAAATTTTTACAATTGAGCGCATCTTTATCTGTTAGTATCTGTTAGTTTTTTTGAATTTGTGTATGGGTTTGGTGTAGGTTTATTGCCCACCCTATTGCTAAAAGCGTTATTGTACGCCGTAGAGGCTCATAAAAAACAAGAAGGCAAGAGCCAAAGCCCCGAAAATCAGCAGGTTCTTCTGACCTGGTGTCAGGTTATTGACACCAACACCATATTTCAGATTTTCTTGGAAACCGGATGCTGTACCAGCAGGACCAATGTTTGTAAAACCATTCTTTTTGACACCGCAAACTGGGCAGCGCCAAGTAGAAGATAATTGCTCAAAGGGTATCCCTGAGGGGATGTCATGCTGGTCATCCCCCTTCTCGGGTTCATAAATGTAACCGCAGGCACGGCACTCGTAGCGGTCTAACGCGTTCGTCTCAACAGCTTGTTCGCTCATGGCTCTTGGCGTCGGTGAGAGGCAAATCTTAAATATACGTTAAAAATTATGACATAAGTGTTAGGTTTTTCTATCTTGAGCAAAAACGAATCAAATCGTCTCCAGCTCTATTTTTCAGGATTCAAAAAAGTCAAAGAGATATAATGTAAAAGAAGGTTACAAGTTTATTAGCACCAAAAGCGGTAGAAATTCATTGTGTTTGTCCTTAGCGGTTACGAGTACCTTCTAGGCTTCCTCATCCTCTGTAGCCTAGTGCCTGCCTTGGCTCTATCAGCGTCCAAGCTCCTGCGACCGAGTGGTCGCAACCCAGAACGGCGCACAACATATGAATCCGGCATGGAACCCATCGGTGGAGCTTGGATTCAGTTCAATATCCGCTACTACATGTTTGCGCTCGTCTTCGTCATTTTTGATGTAGAGACTGTATTTTTATACCCTTGGGCGGTTGCTTTCCACCGTCTTGGGCTATTGGCATTTATTGAGGCGCTAATTTTTATTGCAATTCTTGTAATTGCCCTCGTGTACGCATGGCGTAAAGGAGCTTTGGAATGGTCTTAGATACTAACATAGAGCAGCAGCAAAAAGAACGCATCCTCAACCCGATTGAGCGTCCTACAGTAACCCAAGAATTGTCAGAAAACGTCATCCTAACCACGGTTGATGACCTCTACAACTGGGTGCGGCTTTCTAGCCTTTGGCCCATGCTGTTTGGTACCGCTTGCTGCTTTATTGAGTTTGCAGCTTTGATTGGTTCCCGATTTGACTTTGACCGCTTTGGTCTGATTCCCCGTTCTAGCCCCCGCCAAGCCGACTTAATTATTACGGCAGGCACAATCACCATGAAGATGGCACCTCAGCTCGTGCGTCTTTATGAGCAAATGCCAGAACCGAAGTACGTGATTGCTATGGGTGCTTGCACGATTACTGGCGGAATGTTCAGCGTGGATTCCCCCACAGCAGTACGTGGAGTCGATAAGCTGATTCCAGTGGACGTTTACTTACCCGGTTGTCCGCCGCGTCCAGAAGCCATTATTGACGCGATTATTAAGCTGCGGAAGAAGATAGCAAATGATTCAATCCAAGAGCGGAGTCTGATTAAGCAAACTCACCGCTACTACAGCACAACTCACAACCTCAAGCCTGCAGAGCAAATTCACACGGGTAAGTATTTGCAAACTGAGTCTCGCGCCACACCGCCGAAGGAATTAACCGAAGCGATCGGTTTACCAGTCCCACCTGCTCTTTTGACTCAAAAGGCACAAAAGGAGGAAACCAACCGTGGCTGAAGAATCGAAACCAGCGCCAGCAGAAGAACAGTCAGAACAACAGTCAATAGTCAAAGCGGGTGAAGTTTCTCAGTGGTTGACAGAAAATGACTTTGCTCATGAGTCTCTCGAACCAGATCATGAAGGTGTAGAGGTCATTAAAGTTGAGCCAGATTTTTTGCTGCCACTTTGCACTGCACTGTATGCTTATGGGTTTAATTACCTCCAGTGTCAAGCTGGCATTGATTTGGGACCAGGACAGCAGTTGGTTAGTATGTATCACTTGATTAAACTCAGTGATAATGCTGATCGTCCCCAGGAAGTGCGTCTCAAAGTGTTCCTACCACGGGAAAATCCTAGAGTTCCCTCAGTTTACTGGATTTGGAAGGCAGCAGACTGGCAAGAACGCGAATCCTACGATATGTTCGGCATTATCTACGAAGGGCACCCGGATCTGAAGCGGCTTTTGATGCCAGAAGATTGGGTAGGTTGGCCTTTGCGTAAGGATTACGTGTCACCTGACTTCTATGAGTTGCAGGACGCTTATTAGAGCGATCTTGCACCTTATCCTTAGCCCCTCTTTGTGGTTCAAAGAGGGGTAGTTTTTTATATATTTAGCACCAACCCTTTCAAGGTGGGTAAAAATTTTGGTCAAAAAACTCTTTTTTAACCTCTTTACTCTGTGTAACGCCAGTCGCCTGCTGTCGGGAAACCCTCCCGCAGCGCTGGCTCCTCTGCGGCTATGTGGTTAAATAAATTACTTAGAAACCGCACCAGACACAGAGACCGCAGAGAGAAAAGAAGAGATTTTACGAGTCACCTTGAAAGGGCTAGTCCTAATATTTACTCTCTAGGCTAAACTGAACCGTATTGCTTTATACTGGAAGTCTAATGAGTAATTCTGTTCCATGCCCGGGTTCTGAACGACAAAGTAATTGACCGCGATGTTGCTCGACGATGATGGAGTGACTGATTGATAACCCTAATCCAGTGCCTTTGCCCACAGGCTTTGTGGTAAAAAAGGGGTCAAAGATACGGTTTTGAAGTTGGTAGGGGATACCAGTGCCATTGTCAGTTATACGAATCTCAACCCATTTTGAATTTTTGTCTTGGGATTCTTTGCTGTTATAACTCAGTTTTGTACTAATTTTTATAGTTGGTTTAAAAGTGCCTTCATTTTGCTTTTCCTCTAAAGCACCTATTGCATTACACAAAAGATTCATAAAAACTTGATTGATTTGCCCTGAATAACAATTCACCAAGGGAATTTTTCCGTAGTCTCGCTTGACCTCAATTGCTGCTTGGTTTTTTTGCGATTTCAAACGGTTTTGTAAAATTATCAAGGTGTTATCAAGCCCTTTGTGAATATCAGCAGGCTTTGCATAAGCCTGGTCGGAACCAGAAAAATAGCGCATCGACAGCACAATGTCTCGAATTCTCTCTGCGCCTTCTTTCATCGATGCGAGTACTTTTGGAAAATCTTCAACGACAAAATCGAGTTCATTGGCTTGTATTGCCTGTAAAATTTCTACATGAGGCTGAGGATAATGTTTAGTATATAGTTTTATAACCTGTATCAAAGCTTGCATATACTGGGAAGCGTAATCAAGATTGCCATATATAAAGCTAATGGGATTATTAATCTCGTGAGCTACCCCAGCCGCCATCTGTCCCAAACTAGACATCTTTTCGCTTTGCACAAGCTGCGCTTGAGTACGCTTGAGGTTATCAATAACCTGCTGGAGTTGCTCTTTTCCAGCTTGTAATTGGGCTTGTGAACGCCGCAGTTCAGCTTCGGTTTGCTGACGAATGTTGATTTCTGTTTTTAACTGGTGATTCTGCTGACTGAGTTCCTGATTTTTCTGCTGAAGCTGAGTTTGCAGGGTGCGAATTGTCAGTTGATATTTGATTCTTGCTAAAATTTCTTCAACTTGAAACGGCTTGGTGATATAGTCTGCTCCCCCCACTTGAAAAGCTTTCGCCTTGTCTACCCCTCGAACCAACGCACTCAAAAAAATGATGGGTATATCGCGAGTTTTAGGATCGAGTTTCAACTGCTGACAAACTTGGTAACCATCTATTTCCGGCATCATAATATCCAGCAGTATTAAATCTGGTAGTTGTGCTTGCACAGCTCTAAGGGCTACGCTTCCACTAATAGCTTGTCTTACCTGATACCCGTAAGACCGAACAAGTGTAGATAAAACTCGCAAGTTATTTGGCTCGTCATCAACAATGAGAATATCGCCATATGGATCTGATTCTTGAGGGTTGCACATCATAACTTAGATGATTTTCCAGCGGGTTGATGATCATCCCCTGGTTTAGAATTTAGTGTTTTTTTGCTAATTTAATGTATTATTAATTATATGAAAGCAGTCTTTTGAATCTCGGTATACCTAATCAGAAAAACCGCTCAATCAAAATGATATATTACAACATTACGACAGGCAGGATGAAGGGATTGCAGCGGGATTTGCAGAATTTATTTTAAAGCTTTAGTAACTCTTTAATAAACATTATTGTTATAAAATTATCCTGTATAAAAGCTTTTCAGTGGCACGTTGAAAATTCGTTCCCAAGTGGAACCTGGGAACGAGAGAATAGCAAATCTGGTTTTTTACCCCTGAATTTTTTAGCCCGCCCAGGCGGTGAGACTAGTAATAAAGCACAGCGGTTTCCCAACCTAGGCAACTGGCGCAATTTGTAGCGTGTCCAGAGGACATACCGAAGGGGCTTTGTTTGTGTAGCCTGTTAGGAAAGAGTGCAAAATCTGTCTAAAGGCTACGTTATAACAAGGGTTACATCTTACCGTGCTGCATGACTTGCTGAAGGTGGTTGCGGATTTCCTGCGCTTGCTCGATATCAGATTGCCGCAACTTCTGGAACAGTTCTACACAAGGCTGAGAACCAGCTTGCTGTGCATCATTGATGTAAGTCTCATAAGCTTTGATTGCTTCAGCTTTGTTGTGCAACACAGTGAGGAAGTCATACTCCAGGTTGCTAATAGGATTTTGAGTTTGAGCGTTTCCTGCGGTTTGAACCATAGATTTACCCTCCTTTAGGTTTCTTATTCACTTCTACTTGTCCTACAAGAGGTATTCATCTTCCTAAAAGAGTATGCCAGGATACGTAATCGGTAGATAAATTATTAACCTAAAAGGTTAAGTTCCCAGGTGGAACCTGGGAACGAGATAAGAAGCTGAAGACAACTCTACTATTCAAGCAATCTCCTCACAGCGATGGCTTGAATTCACGCTCAATTTCATGTTGTCTATCTCACCGTGTTTAACAGGACAAAATTTAGTGTTAGCACTTATGCAGTCCATATGTGGTGTCTTGGCACAGACTAGCAGTAGCCCACCTAGTATCAACAATAACCCACAAATTGAGGCAACCTGAATCCAAGAAATTTCCAATGCTCCGTGAACCACCACTTCTCGCAGTACAGATACAATTGTGACCTCTACTGCCACTCCCACAGAGATGCTGTGTTCTTGCAAGTAAACCATCAGCAATCGAAATAACTCGACCAAAATCAAGATAAATAATATCTTGGCGGTGACTCGTTTATAGTCTAGTGGCTGCGTGAGGGAGGTAAATATCCCCCACAAATGGATAAGCATGACGGCAAATAAACCTAGGCACAGGATAACCACAATTAGGTCTTGGAAAGCTTCCATCTGGCGGACAATCCATTCCCGATCTAGCCAGCGATCGCTGAACAAGAATCGACTCTTGAGGCGCTTTTTCATGAGTATTTTGATTCCAATTGGGAGAACTTTAAACCACACCAGCCAGTGTCTATGACACTTTTATTGTGCCGCGATTACGCTTTATTTATTGTGCCGTGATTACGCTTTAACGAGGCTGATAATTGAAGTTTTGCGCCTGTTGTAATAATTGTGCCGCATTGTTCGCCCATTGGAAATTACGCTGACTGTTGTATAAATCTCTGGCATATTGCAACACTTGTGCCGCTTCTGGATATTGCCTTAATTGTATAAAAGCCAACCCGGCTCCATAATAAGCATTGGCGTTATTTGTATTTGCTTCTGCCGATTTTCTAAAAGCTTCTAATGCCTCTTTTAACTTTCCTTGGCTAAACAAAACTGTCCCCAGATTGTAGTGAGCTTCTGAATATTTGGGATTGATTTTCACTGCCTTGCGAAAAGCATCTTTTGCTTTATCAGCTTTTCCTTGTTGTAAATAACATATGCCCATATGATACGCAGGTTCTGGTGCATTTTTGCTCAGATCCATTGCTTTTTTAAAGGATGCGATCGCTCTGTCCCAATCTCGTTGTTGCTCGCGCAGCAACCCTAGGTTATAGTGAGCAACTCCCAGTTTGGGATCAAGTTCTACTGCTCGTTGTAAGTAATCGTTCGCCTGCTGCCAATTACTTCCTTCCAATAGTGAACCCCCCAAATTCGCATAAGCCAGAGCAAATTGGGGATCAGCTTGTGTTGCTTTGTAAAATGCATCTGCCGCAGGTTGTAATTGTCCTATTTGTCGCAGTGCTAGTCCCAAATTGTAGTGCGCTGCGGCTAAATTGGGATCGAGTTCTGTGGCTTTGCGAAATAAGGCGATCGCATCTTGTACTCTCGCTACCTGAATTGCCTGCAACCCTTGACTCAAGTAATCTTGAGCGCTGCTATCAACGTATTGCGCCAGTAGAGGGAGGCGGGGATCACGAGGAGATGGAGTGGCTGGGGAAGAAGGGGAGAGAAAGCTTTGTGCCACTAATATGATCACCAAAACTGGGAGGCGATATTTATAAAGAGGAACTCGCATTGTTTTTTTATGTGGGAATTTGAGTTACATTTACTTTACAAAGTTTGTGTGAGAGATGAATAGATTCACATAAGTTTAAGTTTATATAGTAAATTTTGTGTTTCTTAAATTTTGCTGTGGTAAATATTACGAGAAAATACGATTTTTAACTCTCATATTAAAGGAGAGATAATCTCAAGTTAAAGACAGGATAATCTTTTCAATCATCAATGTTAAATCCTCAATAACTTAGGATAACGCGGCGAAAAGTGGCAAGCCGCTAAGGAGGTTGTATGAACGAAAAAGTCAAATCGGGTTCGCGGAATGTGGCAATTGTCGGTCCATATTTAAGTGGCAAAACCACATTAATGGAAAGTTTATTATTCGTTACAGGGGCGGTAACTCGCAAAGGCAGCGTTAAGGATGGCAACACAGTAGGAGATAGTGCTGCGGAATCGCGCGATCGCCACATGAGTGTGGAGGTAGGTGCCGCTAGCACTGAGTATAATGGCACTCGCTTCACATTTATTGATTGTCCTGGAAGTGTGGAATTTGCCCAAGAAACTTACAACGCCCTCATGGGAGTAGATGCGGCAATTGTAGTTTGCGAACCCATCACAGACCGAGTTCTCACCCTTGCTCCTTTATTTAAATTTCTTGACGATTGGGAAATTCCTCACCTCGTGTTCGTCAACAAAATGGATCGGGCTAATATCAATGTCTTAGATACATTGCACGCCCTGAAAGCCGTTTCCAGCCGTCCCTTGGTAGCGCATCAATATCCCATCATTCAAGCGGAACAGCTCATTGGCTTTATCGATTTGGTAAGCGAGCAAGCATACAAGTACCATGCAGGTGGTCCTGCTGACCCCATCCCCTTCCCGGAAGAACTTAAAGAAGAAGAACATATGGCACGGGCAGAAATGCTCGAAGCTTTGGCAAACTTTGACGACCATTTATTAGAAGAACTTTTAGAAGACATCGAACCGCCCCAAGAAGAAATTCTCACAGATTTGAAAATGGAATTAGGGGCAGATTTGGTCGTACCCGTTTTCTTTGGAGTCGCTGAACAAGATTATGGCGTACGCCCGCTCTTGGAAGCTTTACTTAGAGAAGCCCCTGAACCAGAAACCACAGCAGAACGTCGCTTAAAGGCTCAAAAAGGCGATTTTCCTATAGCGCAGGTACTAAAAACTTATTACACCCCCCAAGGTGGCAAACTCTCTCTCGTGCGAGTTTGGCGGGGTAAGTTAACAGACGGTATTGTTCTCAATGGCGTTCGCGCTGGTGGTCTTTACCGCCTCATGGGACAACAACAGCAGCAAATTAACGAAGCTTGTGCTGGTGAAATCGTTGCTGTCAGTCGTTTAGAGAATATCAAAACTGGGGATACTCTTTCTTGTGAGCAGTTGACGACAGCATTACCCAAAGCTGAGCAGCTAGAACCAGTTTATGCCCTAGCGATTACTCCCGAAAAGCGCAACGATGAAGTTAAACTCAGCAGTGCTATTACTAAGCTGTTGGAAGAAGACTGCTCTCTTGCTTGGGAACAACACGGCGATACTCACGAAGTTATCCTTTGGGGTCAAGGCGAGATTCATCTGCAAGTCGCACTCGATCGCCTGCGGCGTAAATATAATTTGCCGATGACAACGCACTTACCGCAAGTGCCTTACAAAGAAACGATTCGCAAGCCAGCGTCATCAATTCACGGGCGCTACAAACACCAAAGTGGTGGTCACGGGCAGTTTGGCGATGTTTATCTCGACATCAAGCCATTACCACGCGGCGAAGGCTTTAACTTCAAAGAAACTATTGTCGGTGGTGTGGTTCCCAAGCAGTACATCCCAGGTGTGGAAATAGGTGTACGGGAGTTTCTCTCACATGGTCCGTTGGGTTTCCCGGTTGTAGATGTGGCGGTAACACTAACAAATGGTTCTTACCACACTGTTGATAGTTCCGAACAAGCATTTAAGCAAGCAGCGCGTCTTGCTATGCAAACGGGAATACCCAAGTGTGAACCTACGCTACTAGAACCGATTATTCGTGTGCAAGTTTCTACTCCAACCGAATTTACTGCCAAAGTGCTGCAACTTGTGACTGGTAGGCGAGGGCAGATTTTGGGTTATGAAGGTATACATGACTGGCAAGGATGGGACAGTGTGATCGCTTATCTGCCGCAAGCAGAGATGCAAAACTTTATCGTAGAATTGCGATCGCTCACTCTTGGCGTTGGTTCTTTCCATTGGGAATACGACCATCTTCAGGAAGTTCCTGATAAAATTGCCGATCGCATCCGCACCTCTGGTAATGGCAATGGTGGTAACGGCAACGGTAACAAGTAATTTTGGATTTTAGATTTGGGATGAATCTAAAATCTAATGGAAGTACCATCGCCTCTTATTTCAGCCGCTGCTGATTCGGTTTAGTGAGGAGGTGTGGTGCGATCGCCTACCTCATCCCCTCCCCTGATGCCCATCATTGGTGGAGGGGTATTTTTTTGCGGCTGTGGGGTATGAAACGGTGATGCCCCCATTTCAGCAGCGGCTGATTTGGTTTGGTGAGGAGTGGTTGTAGTGCGATTGGCTTTGCCACTGCCCCTTGGGCAATCGCATTCCTCCGTCGCCAGCATTCAGGGTAAGGGTTTTAGCCGTCGCCAGCCCTGGTACAGCGAGACAAGTAGCTTGATATTAGAAGGCTGGCGACGGAGCGGTGGCGACGGAGGGTGGCGACGGGTGACGGAGTGCGCTCGCCATGACTAACCCAGTAACTTATGGTCAATCGCCAGGGGTGTGACCGTTGCCCGATTACGTAACTGGTTATGCTTACTATTTTGTGCCGACTTTAGGCATTACCAAGCCAAGATACGCGCCTAAAGCTACTTTGCTTAAATCAGGTAGGGCGTGTGCTAGCCTGCCACTTCCCCGAAAGTGGGTAATCAGACCGAAACTACTTTTGACTAAAAATCATCCTGCGACCGCTTCTTACGCTTGAGTGCCAAAGGTGCGCCGATACTGCCAAGGATGAGTAAGCTAAGGATGAAGGTCGTTTCAGGGACAGTGATTATGGTTGCAGAAAAACTAATAGGTAACTCACTATCTTCCAGTCCCAAATTTTCAAAACCAGGTACAATTGGTGGCGCAGAAAAAACCTCTAAATAACCCGGTGTCGGCAAAAAACTAGCGAAAAACGGATTAGAATAGTTTCCCTGCTCGGTGGAATACCCAAAACCATCACCCGTTAACTGCTGAGTATTAAGACTAATTAAATTGTCAACATTAAAAGGTTCGTTTCCCGGTATTGAAGTCCCAGCAGGTTGCAGACCAGTAATTGTTTCACCATTTCGTGTACCAGTAATTTCAGAAATCTGGTAAAAACCCAAATCATCAGGGGTGTCATTAGTGGTGAAAGTGCCACTCGCCGTTATGCCAGTACCAAAATAATTCCAGTTCCAATTTAAAGCAGAAGCTGCTTGCATTGTCCCGAAAATCAATCCAGATGTGGCAGCAAGGACTGTGACAGATAATAGAGCTAGATTTTTCATGAAGGTCGGAGCGTGTTATCACGGAACTTGTAGGTGGAGTTAAGCTACAGCCCAACCCAAAACTAATGGCAGTTTAACACCAAAGATATCTATACAAAGTAAACTTTGTACGCTAAATATGTAGATAAGGTTGGAAGTATTTGACTTCACCTTCAACTTTGTACTCACTCTAAGTGGACAAGATTGATTAGCTCGACCTCCGATTTTCAGTGAGCGCTAAATCGTCAAAGCTTTTCAAATCATCGGAGCTTCCCCGCCACACCCCTCCACAACAAAATTCCCCACAACCATATCGGATTATGGGGAATCGCTACTATGAACAAGATATTTATTTACTTAGGGATGGGTCAACTGGTTTATGCATTTTTATTGTGGGAGCTATGGGCGATAGAAGGGTCAGGATGCATAACGTACTGAGCTAAAAGTGCTAAATCCAAACCGGGAAGCAATTCACTGTGAGAAATTTTTTCATAGTCCTTTCCTCGCAGATGATAAACCTCAAACTCAGTATTATGCCAAAACCAAACTTCCTTAATCCCTAATCTTTTGTAAACAGCGAGCTTATCCACGCCTCCACTAGTTAGCACAACCTCAATCGCTAGATCCGGAAGCTCCTTTTCTACACCAATGCAATAACACTCGTCTGGTTCCGTACCGCCCCTTTTCTCTTGTCTACGAAACGTGGTTGAACCCAACCCCCAAAAACGAGTCCTAGTTTCCTGAAAATATGCTTCCAGAAGCATTCCAATATTTGTTTTGCTTTGGTCGTGACGACGACTTGGCGACATGATTTCCAGCACTGCTTCCAGATAGCTAACTCGATACCAGGGACTATCGCCCAGTCTGTTCAGGAGTTCCTCATACTGCTCCCAGCTAACACCAGTGGTGATAAATCGCTCCTCTGGATCGTCAGTGACCAAATCTAGCTCTTCTGCAAGGTCTTTAAGCAATGTTGAGGTCATGAGGATTTCCTTTCCATGCCTGGGTGAGTGTCTCGACCAAAGTCTAGCACCGTACTAAGCTAAACTACAATTTACAGGTTCTTAATAAAATGACTTCTATGTTGACCTAATTTTTATCACAAACATGAGCAATACACAAATCTGGTATATTGTCAAGCGTCATGCAGGTCATTGCGAAATTGTCTCCAGCAACGAAGCGACTGGAGATGATAATCCAGAAATTATAGAACAGTGGGGACCTTTCACTTCCGAAGGTGAAGCGATCGCCCGTCGTGTGGGACTGATTAGGTCTGGCAAATGCCAACCAGTATAAAGAAAGAAGAAAGAACAAGGAAGAACGAAGAATAGTTCTCGTCTTCTGTTTTCTTTCTTCCCTCTACTTTCTTCATTTTTCTGCCCTATTATTGCCTCTTTGTGCAATTTCCTTGCCTAACACTTCCGCTGCTTTAGCAAACTGGGGATCTGCTAGAGTGCCAATTTTTTCGCGCTCTTTGAGCCACAATTCCTGCCGCTGGGCATCTGTCATTTCCACCTTGATATCTGGGTCAATCCCATGCTTATTGATATCCCGATTACTGGGAGTAAAGTATTTGGCAATTGTCACAGCTAGTCCTGAGCCATCGTCTAGAGGACGTACTGATTGCACCAAGCCTTTGCCAAAGGTCTGACTACCGACCAAAACAGCACGCTTATTATCTTGCAAAGCTCCTGAGAGGATTTCACTCGCACTTGCGGAACCTTTATCGACCAACACCACAAGCGGTTTATTAGTTAAAGCACGTCCGTTTGCTGTTTCCCGTTCCACTTCTCCTTGACGGCTTTTAGTGGAGACAATCGTGCCGTTATTCATCCACATCCGGGCAATTTCCACGCTGGAGAAGAGCAAGCCCCCCGGATTATTCCGTAAATCGAGAACATAACCAGCAACCTGCTTATTCTCCAAATTTCTCACTGCTTGTTGCATTTCCTTACTGGCGTTAGCGCTGAACTGCTTCAAGCGAATATAGCCAACGTTACCTACTCCTGGAATTTGCTTTTGGGAATACTCTACTGGATGAATTTCAATCTTTGCTCTTGTAATTTTGAATTCTTTTTCTTGACCGTTACGCAGAATAGTCAAATTGACCATCGTTCCTGGTTCACCTCGGATCAAGGATACTGCCTGATTGGTATCCATGCCCTCGGTGCTTTTTCCGTTGATTTTGGTTATAGTGTCCTTTGCTAAAAGTCCAGCTTTGGCGGCTGGTGTATCCTCAATTGGCGCAATCACAGTTAGCTTTTTCGTTTTCTCATCTAGACCCATCTGGATACCAATACCTGTAAGTTCTCCAGAGGTATCCACTTGCAGACTTTTGAACTCATTTGGATCCATAAACCGGGTGTAGGGGTCATCTAGCTTCTTCAGCATTTCCCGTATGGACTTATAGGCTTCCTGCTTGTTGGTGTACGACTTGTTTAGGTACTCTTTACGAACAGCGACCCAATCAAGCTTATTAAAAGTACCATCTACATATTGGCGGTTAATAATTTGCCAAACTTCATCTACTAAATCCTTAGGACTTTCTTTAAATAAAGCCTGTCCTTGCGAGTGAATTCCCAGGCTGGTGACTGCGATTGTTGTCAGTGTCACCGCTGTAGCACCCACCAAAACAAGCCCACTTTTTGTAATCACCATAATGACAGCTGCGCGTCTACGGAAAGTTTTATAGTCAGTATGCCCAATCTAACACAGGGTTTTAATGTACAGACTGAGCATTATTTTTTTATTTCATTAAAAGCCTTTGTCGTCCGGCGATATCGGAACCGTCGGTACAAAACTTGTCGAAAATTTTATGGATCTACCCAACGCCCATCAGCCTTAATTAAATTAATCAACTCTTCTACTCCTTTTTCTTCTGAAACTTTTTTAATTTCTTCTCTCCCACGGTAGAGAGAAATATATCCAGGAGTTTTTCCAACGTAACCATAATCGGCATCAGCCATTTCTCCTGGTCCATTGACAATACAACCCATAACTGCTATGTCAAGCCCTGTCAGATGTTTCGTAGCTTCGCGGACTTTGTGCAGGACTTCTTCTAAGTTAAACAATGTACGTCCGCAGGAAGGACACGCGACGTACTCCACCATTGTTTTCCGCAATCCCAAAGCTTGCAAGATACTGTAGCATACGGGAATTTCTTTCTCTGGTGGTTCCGTCAGGGACACGCGAATTGTATCGCCAATTCCATCAGCTAAGAGAGTCGCAATACCCGCAGTGGATTTAATCCGTCCGTACTCCCCATCACCTGCTTCTGTGACACCTAAGTGTAGGGGATAATCCATACCCAGTTCATCCATCCGCTTTGCTATGAGGCGATAAGCGGCTACCATCACCGGAACCCGTGAGGCTTTCATGGAGATGACGATATTACGGAAGTCCAAAGATTCACAGATGCGAATGAATTCCAGGGCAGATTCTACCATTCCTTCTGGAGTGTCCCCGTAGGTAAACAGCATCCTTTCGGCAAGGGAGCCGTGATTAACGCCGATTCGCATAGCTTTCCCTTGATCACGCAAGGAAATCACTAAGGGAGCTAAAGTTTCGCGGATTTTTTCTCCTATTTCGTCAAATTCCGCTTTGGTGTATTCGCTTCTCCCAGAATTTGGCTTTTCAAACACATACAACCCTGGATTAATCCTCACTTTCTCTATGTGTTTGGCGACTTCCAAAGCAATTTTCATGCCATTGTGATGCACATCGGCAACAATAGGCACGTCCTTGTAGGTTTTGATTAATTTTTGTTTAATCTCTGCCAACGCTTTAGCATGAGCCATACTGGGTACAGTAACGCGGACGATTTCGCAGCCAATTTCATGAAGACGACGAATCGCTGCAACGGAACCATCAATGTCCAAGGTGTCTTCGTTAATCATTGACTGCACCACCACAGGGTATCCACCCCCAATGGTGACATCGCCAATTTTGACTGGACGGGTTTTGCGCCGTTTGATAGTTGTGTCAAAGGTGGGTTGACTAAATGCGGTATTAGAAGTTGTAAGCGTAGGCAGGGTTTGCATAACCTATTAGGTAATTTTTTGTAGCGAAGATATCAACTTTGAAAACATTCTGTTTCCCAGATTGCCACAGGTGGGGCAAATTTGAGTGATAAATTTTGAGAAAAAATTGGAGCAAGAAAGGGAAAGGGAGAGATGAGGGGAGTGGGAGCCCAGGAGTGGGGAAAAAACTAAAAATTACTTATGGATAATCTAAAATCCTGGCAATAAGCAATAAATACTATTAGCAGACGCAATATTTTTATGAGCCAATTATTAGTTCCTGTAATTCATTCTATTCCTGATGGTGAGGCATTAATTAAAACTGTACTTACCCACTACCTTATCAGCAATATCCGTAGCTTTAAACTATACAGGCGGGGTCTCAACGATACGTATTTTGTGGAAACTAAGCAAGACAGATATATTCTGCGAGTTTATCGGCGTGGGTGGAGAAATAAGCAAGAAATTGATTTTGAACTAGAACTGTTAGCATTTCTACAGAAGCAAAAACAGCCAGTTGCATACCCCATTGCAAGAAAAGATGGCGTTTTTACAACCGAAATTGCCGCACCAGAAGGAAAGCGCTATGCGGCAGTATTTTCATATGCACCAGGACGTGCAGTCAATGAAAAGCTTGATGGTATACAAAGCTATCGTTTAGGAGAAGCACTGGCAAAAATTCACCAGACACTAGACGAGTTCAAAAGTAGTTTTACTCGCCCTGCTTTGAATAGCTATTACTTGCTAGATTTGTCAATACAAGCAATTACAGCTGTGTACCAAGACCGAGAAAGTGATATTAACTATCTGCAAAAACAGGTAGACCAAATAAAAAGGCAGTTAGAAGCATTAAAATTGCCTTTGTCAGCACCAGCTTATGGAATTTGTGTTGGCGATGTTCATTCAGGAAACGCTCATTTCACGGAACAGAATGAACCCACTTTATTCGACTTTGACCAGTGCGGTTACGGCTGGCGTGCTTTTGACATTGCGAAATTTTTGCACGCAGCAACCAGAATGAAAATAGATGTCACAGTTAGAAATAGTTTTCTCGAAGGATATCAGTCAATTCGTAAACTGAGTGAAACTGAGCTTGCTGCAATTCCTGTTTTTATCAAAGCTGCCCATATTTGGGTAATGGGCATTAGTGCAAGTCTGGTGAAAGATGTTTTGGCTTATGGCTGGTTCACTGATGAGTGGATTAATGAGCGTTTGGCGATGTTAAAAACTTTGGATTTGTGAAAATCCATTGCTTAGATTCCCGACTTCTTCAAGAAGTCGGGAATCTTGTATTAGTGCTAGTAACTAAAGTCAGTTGAAAGGGACTTAAAAACATAATATTTAGTCGGTTCTTCTCGTTTCCATGCTCAGTGGAGAAACGAGTAAAAGCTAGCTAAAATGATGGAAAGAATGCTAAGAGAGGCGGTACTGTGCTTAAAATTACCATCGAACTACCGGAAGAACTTTCTGAGCAACTGGCTAGTGTAGGCGATCGCCTTCCCGAACTCCTAGCCCTCAGTTTGCAACAACCACCACTACCAGCCCATATCTACCACATTCTGAATTTTATTGCCAGTAACCCCACACCTGAAGAAATCGCTGCCTTTCGTCCCACACTTGAAATGCAAGAGCGTTTGCGGACTCTTATAGAACGGAGCAAAAATGCGGAAGTCACAGAGCAAGAGCGTATAGAACTTGACGAGTATGAGAGGATTGAGCATTTGGTAATTATGCTTAAAGCTGGCAATCTGAAAAATCTTACCAGCATATCATGACCTATATCACTCCTGCGCTCCGACGACAAGTTGAACAACGAGCTAATGACAGGTGTGAATATTGTTTACTTCCAGCAGACGTTACCTTTTTCCCAGATGAAGTTGACCATGTGATTGCGGTAAAACATGGTGGTGCTACCAATTCTGATAATCTAGCTTTCGCCTGTTGGCGCTGTAATCGTTACAAAGGTACAGATCTTGGTTCATTTGCTCCACAAACAAGAGCCTTCAGTTTTCTCTTTAACCCACATACACAAAAATGGGATAAACATTTCTTAATAGAGGATTGCAGGATTACGGGGTTAACACCAGAGGGACGCACAACTGTGAGATTGCTGCAGTTAAATAACGATGAACGAATAGCAGAAAGACAGCGATTGTTGGGATGAGAAAATTTCTTCCTAGAAGCTGTATAGCCAGAGGTTGCGATTTAACTATGAATACTCAAACAGTAACCCAACTACCAATTCCTCCTCACTTCAACCCCCAAAAAGTTGGCGAAGTGTGGCGCGTACCTTATCAACAACGTGCTGAAGAAGCAAGAGAATGGGCAAAAAAATATGACATCAAACCAGCATCCGAAGACAAAACTCGCATTTGCCTACTTTTAATTGATGTGCAAAACACCTTTTGCATTCCCGAATTTGAATTATTTGTAGGTGGAAAATCTGGTTCAGGTGCAGTAGATGATAATGTCCGGTTGTGTGAGTTTATCTATCGCTATTTAGGAGTCATTACTAATATTATTCCTACGATGGATACTCATACAGCCATGCAAATTTTTCATCCCATTTTTTGGGTAAACCAGGCGGGTGAACACCCTACCCCATCTGCTACTAGCATCACACCAGAAGATATTGAAAAAGGAGTTTGGAAAGTTAACCCAGGAGTTGCTCATAGTCTTGACTACGATTACGAATTACTAGAAAAACACGCCTATCACTACGTTAAGCAGCTGAGTCAACATGGAAAATATCCGCTAACAGTTTGGTCTTATCATTCTATGTTGGGTGGTATCGGTCATGCTTTGGTTTCTGCTGTGGAAGAAGCAGTATTTTTCCATTGCATTGCTCGTCATAGTCAAACGCAATTTGAAATCAAAGGGAATAACCCTTTAACAGAAAATTATTCTGTTTTGCGTCCAGAAGTTTTGGAAAGTTTTGATAAACGTCCGTTTGCACAAAAGAACACACACTTGATTCAACAATTATTAGAATTTGATGCTGTGATTGTTGCAGGTCAAGCCAAAAGTCACTGTGTTGCTTGGACAATTGACGACTTATTAAGGGAAATCCAGCAAGTAGACCCGAATTTAGCGAAAAAAGTTTACCTGCTGGAAGATTGCACTTCCCCTGTTGTTGTTCCCGGTGTGGTGGATTATACGGGAGCAGCAGATGCAGCTTTTGAGCGATTTGCAGCAGCAGGGATGCATTTGGTTAAATCTACGGAATCGTTTTTGAGTTGAGGGAGGGAGTGAGGGAGGGAGTGAGGGAGGGAGTGAGGGAGGGAGTGAGGGAGGGAGTGAGGGGGATGAGGATATAATCTCTGGTTTAGTGTACCTCCTCGGTACTTTCTCAGCGCTGGAGATACCCTTTAGGATCTTGAGCAGTCCAACCTAAGGATGAGCTAGAACGCACTTCAAAATGGAGGTGGGATTGGCTGATGGTTGGTGTACCAGTTGTACCTACGGTTCCGACTAGGTCTCCTTTTTTCACTTGTTGACCGACGGAGACGTTGATACTGTCAAGATGGGCGTAGCGGCTTTGCAATCCGCCACTGTGATTAATGATGACCAATTTACCATAAGTTCCTTGCTCGTTGGCAAAGGCAACCGTACCTTCACCGATCGCTTGCACTGGCGTCCCTTTTGCTGCTAACAAATCCATACCACTATGAAAAAAAACTTCTCCATTGCTAGGATTAGTTTGCCAGCCATAACCTACAGCCACAGTTGCGACTTCCGCTAAGGGATACCCAGCTAATTTACTGAGAGTGGAAGTAGAGGAGTTACCAGGGAACTGAGGTGTGGGAGATTCAGTCATAGGACGACTGGGTGAGCGATTTACCTGGGGAACAAAAACGACTCTGGGATTTTTCTGACACCCATTCACGTCAAACAATACATCTGGACGAATTTTATATTTTGCTGCTATTTGTCGCCAGTTTTGACCAGGCGATACCTCAACAACAATTCCGTTATATGGAGGGATTTGAATTTCGCTACCAACGGCAATTTTACGGTTTTGTAAAGCCGAATTCATGGCGATAATAGTAGCTGGTGTGAGATTGTAGCGTTGCGCTATACTCTCCACAGTTTCTCCTGGTGCAACTGTGTGTCGCTGGAAGCGTTCAAGGGCTGAGGTCTGGCAACCAGTTACAGAAGTTTGTGCCACTGCAGAGTATGGGTTTGTGTATACTAGCCCAAGGGTGCTGGTGACTATGCTACAGAGAAAAAGTAAACGATAGCAAAAAGTCATGTATATAAAGGAGGCACTCAATTATTCTAGATTTTAGATGGCAACAGCAGGTTATGAGAGGTGGTTAGTGGTGCTTTTTGACAACTAACAACTCACAATTAGCAACTAAACAACTGACTGATGAGCAATTCATATGTCAGGTTTGGACTTGCTTGACTAAACTTATAAATTAGGCATCTGCATTGCTGACCTTGAGCGTCATGATTGTCAACAACCCAGGTCTAAAGACACTGGGCTTCTAGCCTAAGTTTTAGACAGTAGTTGACCAGGCTCAGTATCTTCGGATACTACGTTAACGGCAAGTGTTAAAGTTCCTACCTTGGGATGCGTTCGCGCAGCGTGCCGTTAGGCATAGCTAGTTCCAAGCTCTAGAAATCTAGGATTAAACAGATTTATTGGGTTAAGTCAGTGTCCTAAATATAGTTACCGACCGTTAACATTGTCGAAGCTAACTTTACTCCCTTTTGGGAAGGCACATCGAGTGCAAAACCATTATGCGTACAGGGTGAAAGGTATCAGTTCGTAATTGCCCGAACGAAAGTAGATTGCAAAACTACACGGTATTGAGTAACCCCAAGGCGGTAATGGAGCAAGGTGACTAAAGTCACTCGTGTCGTTTTCCTCTCAGGTCTAAAGACGCGCTCGTTTCCCACATCCCGCGAAGTTTTATGAAATTATCATTAAAGCAACTGATTATTTATCTATCCATATTGACTATTGGCGGCGGTGCAGGCTTGTTGGGTAGTCGCTATCTCCCGCCACAAAATCGCTTGTTTCGCGAGTTAAGAACTGTAACAGTGTCTTCGCCCCCAGAAGTTGCACCTGCAAATCCTGTTGGTGGACAAGTTGCAGCTCCTAGTGCCGATAATATGAATTTTATTGCCACTGCTGTTCAAAGAACTGGACCGGCTGTCGTGCGAATTAATGCAACCCGCAAAGTGGCTAATCCTATTTCTGATGCATTGAAAAATCCGCTTTTACGGCGATTTTTTGGAGAGGAAGAGCAGCCATTCCCCAAAGAACGGATAGAGCGTGGAACAGGGTCTGGATTTATTTTGAGTGAAAATGGACAAATATTAACAAACGCTCATGTTGTCGCGGATACAGATACAGTACAAGTGACCCTCAAAGATGGTCGGACTTTTGACGGTCGGGTCGTTGGAGTTGATTCAGTGACAGATGTAGCTGTTGTAAAAATTTCAGATTATGATCTGCCAACAGTGAAACTAGGCACTTCACAAAACTTAATACCAGGTCAATGGGCGATCGCTATTGGCAATCCCCTCGGTTTAGATAATACTGTGACAATCGGCATTATCAGCGCGACAGACCGTACCAGCGCTCAAGTTGGTGTTCCAGATAAGCGAGTCAGCTTTATCCAAACCGACGCGGCTATTAATCCGGGTAACTCAGGCGGACCTTTATTAAACGCCCAAGGCGAGGTTATTGGAATTAACACTGCTATCCGCGCCGATGCTCAAGGGCTGGGTTTTGCCATCCCCATTGAAACAGCAGCCCGCATTGCTAATGAGCTTTTTACCAAAGGGCGTGTACGACACCCGTTTTTAGGGGTTGAAATGTCCGACTTATCTTCTAGCAAGAAACAGCAGATTAATCAAGACAAGAATCTCAACATTAAACAGGATGTTGGGATAGCCATTACAGGAGTCCTGGAAAATTCTCCAGCACAACGAGCAGGACTCCTTGCTGGCGACTTGATTCAAAAAGTTAACGGTAAGCAAGTAAAAACATCTGCTCAAGTACAGAAGCAGGTGGAGTCTAGCACCGTAGGTGACATATTGGAAATCGAAGTCAACCGCAACGGGAAAATTCAAACATTTAAAGTACAATCAGGGGCTTATCCCCAGAAGTAGTGATTAGTCCTTTGTCGTTTGTTCTTTGTCCTTTGTAACTAATGACTCATGACAAATGACTAATAACTGTTAACTAATGATTGTTACTCAAATGATCTAACTGCATCCGTTGTTCCATTTGGCGGAGAAAATAACCTGTCATCATAGCCGAGGCTAAAAGACCAGCGAGATTGTCTCGGTCTGTGGTAATTTGCACATTAAAACTTTCTGAAGGTAACATCCCGACAAGTCCTTGGACGTTTTGCGAAATGATTTGTTTAATTTCGGGGCTGACAGACTGGGCGACGCGGGCTAGGACTTCAGGTGGCTGGTGCTGTAGATACTTGAGTAACTGATTAGGAAGTTCCTCAAAGCTATCATTCAGGATCTGATTGGGGTGTTCCTCAGGGTAGTCATTCAAAAAATTAGGATCAAACACCATTGGCTGTTTTTTTAGCTGAGTTGCTTATTCTACTCTAAACCATAGTAGAAGGGTGAGACATATCACTACCTCTTTCTGGAGTACTAGCATTCCAACAAGAGCAGCAGTACTTAATCTGGTTGTGGTTGTGCTGTGAGTTCCAGCTCTAGCTGTTTTTGCTCTTGGCTATTGGATAATAATTGGGGAAGTTGCTCAATTTGGAAATATTGCTGAAATTTAGGGGTGACTTGTAACGAATACGAGCGAGACTCACTATCTCGGCGTTTTTTGACAAAACCGAGTTCGACGAGTTCGGAAACGTGTTGATACGCACCAGAACCCCGCAAGTTGATCAAGTCGCTTTGCAGTATTGGACTATTTAGGGCAATGGCTGCCAAGGTTCGTAATGCTCCCAGACCCAATTCTACTGGAATCAGAGTTTGTACCAAGTCATGAAAGTCTGACCTAAGTTGCAAACTATAACCATCGGAGGTTTCTACGACTTCTAAGGCGCTATCACGGCGGGCATACTCATCAATCAGTTCGATGATGCCTTCCTGAACTGTGGTGCGATCGCAAAGCGCATACTCGGCAATTTCACTTATGGACAGGGGTTTACCCTTCAAATACAGAATTGCTTCTATCTTCGTCGATGCATTCATCACGGCATTATTCATCAGTCATCAGTCATTAGTTATTGGTCATTAGTCACTTGTATAAATAAAAAATGACAAATGAAGGAGAATTACAAGTGTTTGGCACAATAACATAATATCGGAAAAAAATCAAGGATTATGTTGAAAATACCAAAGGTGAGGCTTCGGGATCTTCAAAATTGTTATAACCCACCTCAGTGCTGATCCAGTCTAGTTTTTAGGATGAATTCAGCGATCGCCAAATCTTGTGGAGTGGTCAACTTCAGATTCGTCTCTTCTCCCTCAACAATTCGCACACTATAGCCGCATTTTTCAAACAAAGCAGCATCGTCAGTCACTTCCCAGCCTTGACGGACACCTTCGGCGTGGCACTTTTTCAATAATTTAACATCAAAACCTTGAGGAGTTTGTGCCGCCCACAATTGCCGTCGGTCAGGCGTGCTTTGAATTATGCCATTTTCATCTACGACTTTGATAGTATCCTTAACTGGTACGGCGGCAATTAAACCAGGACAATGTCGAATAGCTTCAGCACAAGAGTTGAATAAATTTGGTGTGGCGAGGCATCTGGCTCCATCGTGAATTAACACTTGCTCTGCGGAGCCGCTTAGCGCCTGCAATCCATTGTAAACCGATTCTTGACGGCTAGAACCCCCTTGAATCAGTTCCACTGGCTTAGTTAGCTTTAGAGAGGCAAGAATGGTTTTGAAATCTTCCCAGTCATAAGGTTGGGAGATAATGCCTATCCAACTGATTTGACTTGCTGCTTCAGCGGCAAGAAGAGTCCAAGCGATAATAGGCTGGGAGCCTACCACAAGCAGGAGTTTATTGCGGTGACTTCCCATTCTTCTGCCTGTTCCAGCAGCTGGAATTAATAAATGCACAGAATTCCTCAAGTTTGATAGATATTAGGGACTGGGGACTGGAGACTGGGGACTGGGGACTGGGGACTGGGGACTGGGGACTGGGGACTGGGAAAGAGACTAATCCGCGTGAAGATTCTTCCCTAATCCCTAATCCCCAATCCCTAATCCTCAATCCCTAATCCTCAATCTCTAATTTCCAATCCCTATCTTCCCCTAAAATAATGAGCGAGTAAGCGTGAAGATATATTATGCGAATAGTAGCCCTTGTTCCTGGCGGAATTGGTGACCAAATTCTCTTCTTCCCGACCCTAGATGACCTGAAGCGCTATTACCCCAATGCTCAGGTGGATGTTGTTGTGGAACCCCGTTCAAAGGCTGCTTACCGGGTGAGTAAGTCAGTTAATGAAGTACTGGCGTTTGACTACAAAGACCGTAACAGTATGGCAGATTGGGGCAACTTGGTAGGCTCGATACGCGATCGCGAGTACGATATTGCCATTGCTCTAGGGCAAAATGCTTTAGTAGGTCTTTTGCTCTGGTTAACCGGAATCCCCACACGAATTGGCTATAGGAGCAAAGGAGCTGTTTTTCTCACCAATCCAGTTCCTCTGAGAACAAATCAGTATGCTGCTAGTATGTACCATGACTTGCTGCAAGGGTTGGGTATTAACTCTCCTTGTCCAGAGTTAGCAATCAATGTGCCAAAAGCAGATATTGACTGTGCTATTCAGGAACAACAACGGTTGGGGATAAAGGAAACTGGTTACATTTTGATTCACGGTGGTTCTAGCAAGCTAGCCCAGACGAAAGGTCTAGATAAAATTTATCCTGTCAGGAATTGGCAGCAAATTATTCAAGACATCCAGCAAAAGCAGCCGGAAATGCCTGTGGTGGTTATCCAAGGACCAGAAGATGAACAGTTTGTGCGTAGTCTCAAACAGTCCACACCCAATATCAAAGTGAGTTCTCCTGATGATATTGGCAAGTTGGCGGCGATGATTGCTGGGGCAAATTTAATGCTGTGTACCGACAGCGCCCCTATGCACTTGAGTGTGGCGGTACAGACTTATACCATTGCCTTATTTGGTCCAACAGACCCAGCAAAGTTATTGCCTAGAAGCGATAAATTCCTTGCCATTAAATCCCCCACGGGTAAGATGGCAGATATCGCGCCTAACACTGTGTTGGAGAAAATTTGGGGTGGCTAAACCTGCTGTATTCCTTGACCGCGATGGCGTGTTAAATGTTGAGGCTGGCTACATTCGCGACCTAGAAGATTTACATTTAATTCCCGGTGTTGCACTTTCCGTGCGCCAGCTCAATGACCAAGGTATTTTTTGCTGTCTTGTTTCCAATCAATCTGGACCAGCTAGAGGTTATTATCCAGACACTCACGTACAAGCGTTACATGATCGGCTTTGTCGATTGTTGGCACAAGAAGCTGAGGCAAAATTAGACGCTTTGTATTATTGTCCCTACCTCAGTCCACCAGAAGGCGGCAAAGACCCAGCATACACTCGCTGGTCTACTTGGCGCAAACCAAACACAGGAATGTTGGTCGCGGCGGCTTGGGAACACGATTTGGATCTCAGTCACAGTTTTATGGTGGGAGATAAAGCGACTGATGTTGATATGGCACACAATGCTGGTTGTGTGGGAATTTTGGTGCAAACAGGGTTTGGCGATCGCGTTTTGGCTGGTGATTACCAGCACCATACAAAACCCGATTACATTGCCAAAGATTTGGCTGTAGCTGTTGAATGGATTTTGCAGCAGCTACAGATTTAACACTCCTTGCGGGAAGTCCCCAGGTTTCGTTCCTCCACCTGGGGATGAAAGCTTTTGTCAGGGTCTTGATTGCAAAACTGCCGACGTGGGAAAATATAAATAGCGAGGCATAATCAGTAACAGACCCGCTTGCTACCAGGGATGATAACCTCCTTCTTTGTAAGAGCTACTTTTCTACCCCTAAACGATACAGTTGGTGGCAGTATCCACCAGAGATAACCCGTAAGGCAGGACTACGACGAAAAAATAAGTCCCCTGTCAACGAAATAACAAGATAATATTTTTTGTTATCGGCGTAAGGAACTTGCGTCGTTAGACGCGGATGGTGAAACCTCTGCGTATTAGAACCTCCGGACTCCAAGGGTAAGTTTGCCAGAAGAGGCGTTAGAAACCTCGTACGAAGCGTAGCTCCGTGCGAGTGTTGTTCATAAAAAATACAACAAATCAAGCGCTATTGAGCTTCACCTCAGTACCACTTGTAGCAAAACTTTTGCGATCGCCTCTTGGGGCGATCGCTATTTAAAATCTGAATCAGGCAATCCTAAATTATTCCTGAACAACAAAATTCCCGACTACTTGAAAAAGTCAGGAATTTGAGCGAATTGATTCTCACAAGTCTTGACTTTTAGCTTTCTTTACCAGTTCTGTATACAAATTAAATATCTAAAAATATGTAACAGGTGAGGAATTTAGAAAAAAGATTTTTTGCTAAAGGCTAATATAAATCAAACTTTTATGTAAAAATTTGTAAATAACGAATAACTATGTGTAACCTAGTACACATTAGTTGTGTCCTATCATAATTAGGTATAGGTTGGAAGTTAAGCTTGGGCGAAACTTCAAGCCTAATTTTTGAAGGTCACACTGAGTTATTGAATAGAAAACCTGACAATGGCTCTTGAAAATTAAAGAAACAGGGAGTTTAAAGCTTTGTTACGAAACTGATCAGCTGCAACTAAAAATTTACGTTAGAACAAAGATTAGTGACCTCAGTGCAGCAGGCTGAGGATTCTCGGCTACATGGCATCTGCTTGTTGCCATTATTATTAGGTGTGAATAGCTTACAGCTGGATATAGCACGCCATGTTATGTGTTCCTTCACTTCCCTCTTGCTGTCAGGTTGGTGCATCGAAAAAAGAATGTGAAGAAAGATTATAAGGAAAAACAAATGGCGATTCGATTACATAGCTTTGTGAGCAGTGGAAAACGTTACATCCAAGTAGAGAGCCAACCTCACCACATTACTGGCATTTTTAGAACGCTCATGCGCTTTTCAAAAAATATGCATCACTGTACGTTAACAGATGCAGAAAGTGCATATTTTCGCTGTGAAGAAGATGGAACAATGACCTTCTACCAAGCTGGAAGTTCCGATGTTGGTGATTCAGAAGGAATTTGGACGTATCTTGTCTATGAATGTCCAGAAGGTGAGGAAAAAGTTTTCCCTGACTCATCTATTGATACAAGTGCAAATTCTTTAAAGCAATTGTTTGCTGGTTACAAAATAGTTCAAGTCGCTGTAGATATAAAGGAGTATCTTAAATATCAATACGTCGAAGATGAATATCTGGATGTTCAACTACCTTATGATTGGAATACTCTAGAAGGAAGAAAAATCGCTAACCTTCTATTAGAAGAATTTCAGGCGTTGAAATCATCTCCTGTGTTTGCAGAACGTGCTGGTAGAGAATACATGAAAGCCGTTTTGAATGGCTTTATTAAAGCTGGACAAGAAGTCTTGGAAAATGGTGGCATCTTGAGAGACTTTGAATCGACTCAATACGATGTCCTAAAAAAGACCAAAATTGATGAGATGGCAAATTTGATTCTTGAATATAATGATTATCGTATTTGGAAAGCGGCATTACCAAGTAAATCGAAAGCAGTTGAATACGCTTTTAGTACAGCCTTAAAACTTATATGCCGTATTAAGTGAGAAGAAAACTGCGTGTACAAATTGCATAAGAGACCATTTATAAAGTAAATGTTAAGTAGGGTGCGTTAGGCACTAGCCGTAACGCACCGCTATATAACATGGTGCGCCCTTGCGCTTTGATTATGTTTTTGGTGACAAATCATATCGCTCATGCTGCGCCTAACACACCCTACAGTAATTTTATTTTTACTTTATAAATAACCTCTAATCACTCTTCATGGTCGTTGAGTGTTGAGTGTTAAGAGTTAACACTCAACACTCATAACAAGTTAATTCTAATTTCCATAGCATCTAATAAAATGCTTTATAAGACATTTTATTAAATGCTATACTTTCTCTTTGTTCTAGCCAATGAGGGCATCCGCCGCCTTTTGTTCACCAGTTACCTTTTCAAAACATCTCAAATAAGGCATCATCTAACTCATAGCCCAGAAGTTGCGCCATCGACTGGAGGCGAGATTTACTGGGAATGCCTTGCTGTTGTAACCAGTCGTTTAAAACAAACAGCTTGTGCATCAAAAAGATTTCTAAAGCTTCAGGATTATACTGAATACCTTCTCTGGTACTGAACTGGTGGGGTACAAGCATAGCTGCATAACGAGCGAATTCCCCAGCCTTCCAATCTAGTAGAAATGGCAACCAGGGATACCGAGTATCCAGCCGGATAAACCACATCCGCACTTCTGGGATTTCTGAAAGTTCCCGTGGATCGCCTGGTTCCAAGGAATAGTCAATATCAAAACGCAGCTGCTGCTCTTCGGATGCGATCGTCCCGTCTTGCAGCAGTTTTTCAATCTCTGTGACTATAGGGGACAGATCCAAGGAGTTAATGTGATCAGTATTAATTGCGATGGTGATTGTCATCGAGTCAAAAAATAGCCTCGACAATTCATACTACTCTTTTCCTGCATACAAATCACAAAATCAATCGGCACGTATGTTTGGAACTACAGTTAAGCACTCAAGGCTTGTGGAATGGGGAGTCATGGGGGGAATAACTCAAGGCTCTGAAGAAACACTGTTGAGGGAAGGAGTGAGAAAGAAAGGGAGGGAGTCAAAGAGGGAAGTGTTTCTTTCATTCGTAGCGGGGGGCGCGCCGCCAGTGCGCCGGCTCCTAACTAAAAGTAAATGAATCATAAATCGTGGCTCTTGACAAGACAAAAGCCTTCAGGTAGACGTTGGCAACGATTTTAAGCTAAAGTTGTAATGAGTTTGTTTTAGAAGAGAGTGTGAGCGAGCAGTTAAAAAGTATAACCATCCCCTTAAACCAACCTGTAATTTCCCGAAGCAAAAAAGCAAAAACACAGGCAAAGCGGAACGTGCAGGGTGCAAAACCTTTGAATATATAAAATAACAAACAAACATTCAAAAGGGAAAATTAGCCCCTAAGTTAAGAAACTTATAAAATATGCAAAAGCAAGAGATATCTACAAAACCAATTCGTTCACTGGAAGATGCTCTTGAGCAGTGTCAGGCATTAGGTATGCGCGTGAGTCGTCAGCGTCGCTTTATTCTGGAACTGCTTTGGGACGCAAGAGAGCATCTTTCCGCTAGAGAGATTTATGATCGCCTGAACCAGCAAGGCAAAGAGATCGGACATACTTCTGTTTATCAAAATTTAGAAGCGTTATCCAGTCAGGGCATCATTGAATGTATTGAACGCTGTGATGGACGTTTATACGGCAATATTAGTGATTCCCACAGTCATGTTAACTGTTTGGATACAAATCAAATCTTGGATGTTCACCTAGAATTACCAGAAGAATTTCTCCGCCAAGTTGAAGAACAAACAGGGGTGCGGATTACTGACTACAGTATTAACTTCTACGGTTACCGTAACTCACAAGAAAGCACATGATGCTTGTGATCAGTTGCGCTTCAGCGCAACTACCAACCTATCACCGATGACCAAATTCACTTATAGTTATCGTCTACAGCTGTTTGATCATCAACATCATCGTCGTACAAATCTTCTGGCATCATCGGTTTACCTTCTGCGCTTTCAATTAGCCCGTTGTAGGGTGCATTGTTAGACCAAGCTGCTGTGTGTTCTGTTGCCTCAGCAATGTTAAAATGAGACTGCTGGGACAGTAAATTTTTGATGGCTTGAAACTGCTCTAATGAGAATAAGGCACCATTCATCAGAGCAATTTCTCTGTCAGCCTCGCTTAGGATACCTTGAAATAAGCAAGCGTTGGTGAGATTAACAGAACTAAGATTCACCCCTGTGAGGTTGGCACTTGTGAGGTTGGCACCTGTGAGATTTGCACCTGTGAGATTTGCACCTGTGAGGTTAGCACCTGTGAGGTTAGCTTCCTGCAAATTGACTCCCGCTAAATTTGCCTCAATTAACTCAGCATTTGATAAATCTGTTTGCCCAAGATGGACTCCTGCGAATACCATAACTTGCGGCAAGTGAACCCCTGCTAAATTAAGGAAAGCGAGGGATTTTGAGCGTATACGGGTTGCAAAGGTATTTTTGCCCAAAACTGCTGTCTTACCAATAAGCATGAGCAGTGCTTCTGGATTGAATTCTTCTAAAGAAGCTGGATCACCACAAGGGGAAAATGGAATCTTTGCTTCTTGGTGGATAGCACATAGCAACAAGAAAAGATTCAGTCCCACAGATGCATTTACCTGCTCGATATTAACAGGGTTTTGCAGTGTCTGAAAATAAGTTAAAGCTTTGTGCGCTATACCCTCATCCAACCAACGACCTCGGCAATAGCTATACCAAAAAGGTAGCAGTCGATCGCACAGTATTTCAAAAGAAAAATCCCGCTTTGAAGAGCGTCGCAACCCTTCGATCACAAGTTCCTCTATTTCCTGAGTGAGGATACCGTAACCAAGTAGATTGTAGAGGTGTTGGGCAACACTACTGGAATCAACGACGAAGGTCAATTCACCGTAAGCATCCAGTTGGCGTTTAGTCAAGAGTTTTAATTCAGTGATCAAAGCTTCAGCACAAAGATACTCTCCTAACTTCGCATGAAAAAACTCAACGAGAGAATTTTGAATTTTGGAGCCACTCCCATGCGGAGGTTCCCGACCTTGAGCGGAGTGGCGTGATTTAGGATTTTGGATGTGAGATAAAAATTTCTCCCCTTCTTGCCATCTGTCTTTTTTGAAATAAAAAGCTGGCAGTGTATTTAATTCTCCACTCAACTTAATTTGAGAATGCCGTGAGTGTAGAATTTGCAGTGCCACTGCTTGCATTTTCTCAAGTAACTCTTGCGTGCGGTGAATATGAGCCACTCCCCACCGCATAAGCATTGTTTTGATGCTACCAGTTTGAGGATAGCCTAATAGCGATCGACTCAGGCGATGGTAAATTTCCCACAGCAAAGAGGCATTTCTAGTGTGCTGATTTCTAGCTGTAAACTGCAATATTTCCTCATCCAGCAGTTCATCACGGTGCAAAACACCTAACAAATAGAGCATAAAAGGTTGGCGGACAAGAGCGGAGATTTCCGGGAACTTGGATTTAGCGGAAAATACTCCTGCCTGTTTTAAGAATGTAAAGAAATTTTGAGATATGGGCAAAGATTGCACTTTTGCCCACTGCTGAAACCATTGTTTCAACTCTTCCTTATCCCACGGCGCGATCGCAATTCGTTTTAATTGCTGTGCAAGTTCTTGAGCGATATCTTGCAATGCTGTTGACCGAGTGGTCAGGAAAATTTTATGTTGGCTGAGAGATTGAAATCTCAGCAGTTGCTGAATAAAAATTGCTTGTATCCTTTTGCCGTGACGCGAAGGCGGTAGCTCATCGAGACCATCCAAAATCAACAAACACCTTGGATGCTCTAGCTCTAGCCACTCTAATAGACTGAGGTGAAAATTATTTGCTTGAAAACCAGAATCTAACGTTTCCTCTAAAGTATTGCCATATGTCACTTCACTCAGGCGAATCAAAACCGGCATCCAAGTTGGGTATAATTCCTGTGCTACTTTCGCCGCCCAAATTTGGCAGAAACTCGTTTTTCCATAACCAGGTTCTGAGCAAATCACGGCAATTGTTTCTAAATCAGATAGCTGTTGCTGCGCCCATGTCATTAAATCAAGCTGGGGAATTTTTTGCTTTTGCTGTGAATCATTTTCGTTTAGGGGCAAGCCTTTGAGAGGAACATAGATATCCTTGAGGGAAAAGAATTCTGTGAATAAAGGTTCTGAGTGACTCTGGAGCAAACTCGCTCGGTAGAGTTCCCGGTACAAGTCAATTTTGTTATCAGATGTCGAAGGGTTGGGAGTTAACCCTCCTACAACTTCTGGGGTGTGTAAAGGTAATCCTGCACTGGCTGGTAGTGAAGTCCCTATGCGGAAAAATTTTTGCAGTTGGGCGAACGCAAGCGCATTCTCGGCGATGACTACTAGTAAGTGCCCAGCAAGTGCGTTCATCAATCGCTGTATGATCAGCTTAGCTTCGTGTTCTTCGGCACCATTGGCAATCAACCAAGCCACAGCTGCGCTGTTCATTTGTTGCACAAGTAATGAATCTGCTACCTCACAAAGCGCTTGTTCAGCTTGTGTGTCAGTGAGTTTCCCTGGACGGAGAGTTTTGAGTAGCCCTTGCAGTTGAGCATCTTGCAGGGGACGTATGAAAGATGAGGGGGATGAGGAGGATGAGGAGGATGAGGGGGATGAGGGGGATGAGGGAGATGAGGGGGATGAGGGGGATGAGGAGGATGAGGGAGATGAGGGAGAAATTTCGCTCTCTACTCTCGTTCTTTGTGTGTCCCATACGATTGCTCGGTCTAGCCAAGGTCGCTGTAGGCTTTTTTCCTGGTTAAGAACTTGTTGTAGACCAAGAAGATAGGCAATTTGAAAGGCTAGCCATGTGCCTTCGTTGCGTTTCAAGGGTTTTTTCTTGCTCAGTGCACTCACTAAGCTTTGAGTGATGTGGGCTAATACACTGATTTCCTGGCAAACACTGCCTATGGGTAGTTCTAAAATTTCTGCTAAGGTACAAATATCAAAAAACATAAGGCTTTTGACTTCCATATCCTGAACAATACGGAATGCCAAGCCTGCTATCTCCGCTGGTGAAAACTCTCTTATTTGGGGTAGTTCAATGTGGTGTTCTGCTAAGGTGTGCCGAATACTCAAAGTCATTGAATCAAAGGGTAAATGCCTGCCTATGGCAATTATGATTCATTTATCTGTCTACGAAAACAACTCTTATTAAGGTAACTAAGCTAATTTGTCAAGCTTATTTTTTACCAAAAGAAAAAAGCCTGCGTTTTTAAGCCGATTATGAGCGATCGCCCTCTAAAACTATTGTTAGTAGACCAAGACCCTATCTTCCGGCTAGGGCTACGAGTGGCTTTGGAAGAATTTCCGGATTTGCAAGTGGTCTCGGAAGCTCAAACAGATACTGCTGGACTGCAGATTTTAGCCAAACTTGCACAAGAAGACCCTAACCAAGTTAATTTAGTTGTTTTGGAACTGGGAAATGGTCGCTCCCTCTCTAGTCAGCAGCTCGGTTTACAACTTTGTCGGCATTTGAAAACCCAGTACCCCAATCTGCCCTTATTGCTCCTAAGTTCTGTTCAAGAACAAGGGTTGCTTTTAGCAGCAAGATCTGCTGGGGTTAATGGTTACTGTCCCAAAGGTACGCCTGTTTCTGAATTAGTCACCGCCATGCACGAGATACTAGCAGGTGGCTTATGCTGGGATGGGGAAATGAGAGAGGACACGGGGTATGCTCTTGAAAACCTTTCCGCTTCTTCTCGACTCCCTTTCGCTCAGCTGCGGAAGCGTCTACGCTTATCAGGAATGGGTTACATTAACACTACCTTGGCAGAAGTAACGGCACAATTACAAGTGCCCGGCTTACCTTTACTTGATAGAGCAGTTTTAGCTGGGCAAAGACGAGAATTGTTAGCAGCTCGTTGGCTGCTGAATCGATTATTAGCTTCAGCAGTGGAAAGGCGAGAGGTACCACGTTGGCGTAACGTTCCTACAGGAAATAATTTCGCGTCTGTACAGTTGCAGCCTCCTGCAAATCCCTCACTCAGTACTTTTATTTCCAAATCTGACTCACCAAACAAGCAAAATGCCCCTTCTCTACTCAGCCCGCGATCGCTGCAAGCGGCATTATTTGCATCTTGTATTACCAAGCTTCAGCTTCCTTTACAAAACTTGACAGCTACCCCTCTGGAAATTGATATTTTACGTGAAGATAAAAAACGTGATTTACTTTATCTAGTTCTCCAAAAAGTTGCTGATACTTTAGATGAAATACGAGCTTCTCGGGTAGAAATCAACCAATTATCGGAATTAAAAAATACCTTACTCATTGATGCTTGGGAAGCTGCAACTACAGAGTTTTTTGGAAAATTTGCTAGGGTAAGAGTTGGCAAAAACAATTTAGAAATCGTCAATTTTCTACTGCAAAATTCTGCAATTGTGCAAACAGAGATTTTTCAGAAAATTCCTCTTGCTGAGGAGTTATTTTCTTATCTGTTATTTCAAACTGATTTGCAAATTGATAATGCCTCATATCCAGCAGGAAGCTCTGAAGCAAAAGAGTACGCAGAAATGCTCCTAGAGAATTTGTTAATTCAGATAGCAAATGGTGTGATACAACCGCTGCTCAACTCTTTAGCGGATGTCGAAGAAATTAAACAAAGTTTTTATGATCGCCAATTGATTTCTACGCGGGAAATCGAACGTTTTAGAAATAATTTGTCGTGGAGATATCGCCTGAGGAATTATGTCAATGAGCCTCAAGCAATTTTTGAAAGCCGCTATGAGCTATTTGTTTTTGCACCTCGCGGTATTGCGACAATTTCTATTTATGCGCCGCGTGGACAAGAGCTAGCTCAACTTTCTGGTATCCCGCTAGTGATTACCCTAGCGATAGAATTTCGTGATGCGATCGCCCCTCGTCTACAATCATTATTATCTTTCTTAGGAAGTGGTGTTGTTTTTGTTCTGACGCAAGTTATTGGACGTGGTATAGGTTTGGTTGGTCGTGGGATTCTTCAAGGAATTGGCAGTGTTTCTTTAACCGAAAAAAAGAATAAAAAGTTATGAGTTGGGTATCAGCAATCTAGAGACGCGTCATGGCGCGTCTTTACACATCACTTATTATTTGTCATTGCGAGTGGAACCAAGTGAAACGAAGCAATCGTAAGTGCTTGAGATTGCTTCACTACGCTGGCGCTTCGTTCGCAATGACAACTATTCAACCGGACATGATATAACTAATCAACAGAATTTGATATTAAATGCGTAGCTTCACTTGCAGGTATTTTTGCATCCAAGTTGGGTGCAGGAATATGCTTCATTTCCCAAACTTTTAGCAGAATCAGGTATTCGTAGAAAGCTTGCAAGGTACACCAAGCAAAACCAGCGCGTCCGTCTAAGCAGCCACCTAAGAGAAAATACATATACAAAAAACGTATGAATGGTCTACCTGGTAAGCGCAAGGACAAATCTTTTAAAGCGCGGCGTCGTTCGACTTCTGACTTGCCAAAAAATAAACTGCGCCAGCTAACTGTTCCATTCTCTAATTGATGCAGAGTTTCTCTGGCTTCATCTGTGGAGTAACGATTGTGCTTTTCAATCCACCGGCTTAAACCCTTGCTAGAAGTGTAATGGGGGTATGTTTCTTTTAAAAAGCTTGTTGAACCGTCACAAACTTCTCGTTCTGTGTGACCGTAGTCTGTAAACCAAACTTTACCGTGGCGGAAAAGGCGCAGCTGGTAACGAGGATACTGGGTACTGCGACGAATCCAACGATTCATGAAAATGACGCGTTCAGCGACGTAGTAACCGATGTAGTCTGGATTCTGACTTGCTTTTTCGCATTCTGCAAACAGTTGTGGCGTCATGCGTTCGTCAGCTTCTAGAATGTAAACCCATTCATGCTTGGGAGGTATATTTTCTAGCATCCAAGTACGCTGACGACCGTGGCTTTCAAAAGGATGCTGAACGACGCGAACTGGGTAGCGACTGGCGATTTCGACGGTGCGATCGCTACTACATGAATCTACAACAATAATGTCATCTGATAGCATCGCCGACTCAATACAAGCCGCAATATCTATTTCTTCGTTATAAGTCAATATGTAAATTGAAAACATTCCCAACGTTAGTCATATAAGTTCTCTTGTGCCAGATTATACTTTTTTATAGGGAATACCTGCAAGAGATACGAAATGATTTTCATCAAGGAATGAGTCAAAGTGGCAGTATGAGCTGCGTTAAATTTTTAATGCGTCGTACTGCCTTTGAGGATAATGAACTAGCGTGCAGGTACTTTGCGTTTTGCACTTTGGAAAGCACCCATACTTCTTAATCCTGACCAGCCGATAATGATGTAAGCAACAGACAACAGCAAACTATTCACAACAATCCTTAAACCAGGCTTCCAATTTTCTTGAGCTTGTTTTTCCAGTTCTTCCCGGCGAGTGCGAATTTGAGCTAGTCTTTGATTGGCAAGTTGCTGTGGATCTGTTTGTTGGGCGATAAATTTGTCAAGCTCCTGAGGATTTGCCTTAAACTTCTTGAGTAAATCTTTTGTAGCTTGGGGAACATTTGGGTTATTCAGTGCTTGGTTGTAACGCTGCTCATCTTGAAGCAGTTCACTGTACTGGGTTTTGACTTGAGTTCTCTGCTTTTCTACAGCTGCTTTGACTTGATCATTACCCAGTTGAGCTTGCACTTGGTTGAGCTGGGTTTTCAATTGGTTTTCTGCTACTTGCGCATCCCTAGTGATTTGGTCCACCACTTGAGTTCTTTGGTTAATAATATTCATCGCGTGGACAGGAGCAATAACCAAAAAGAGTAACCCCAAGATACTTGATATAATCAGAGCCGGCATTCTAAAGTCTAGGGGCTGTGGTTGATTGCCATCATCAAAACTGTCAATCCAATACGCCGCGAATAGCATACCCAAACCTACTAATGGCACGACTCCCCGCTCAACCATACTTGCTGCCCATCTTAGTTGCAACTGTTTATCAGTAGGGCTGAAGTCAAGGCTGAGAATGATAAAGTCGATCAAAAAGGACAATATTAAGATTATCCCAATTACCTTAAGTGTACGGGCGGCGATCGCAGCAGCAAAACGGTTATTCATAGTTTTTTGTCTCGTAGTCAATCAGAGTGAATATTCTATATAAAGGTACTGGAATATTGTTTCCATGACGCTATCTATTGTTTATGATTCCGAGATTCTTTTTTGGGTGATATATTTTCTACCCTTTCGATTGAGCTACACCACGGTAGCATCTGTATTCTAGCTTGTCTTCCGGAAATCCTTGTGTTAGAAAATACCAGATATAGATTGACACCATTGATAACCGTAGTAAATATTCCATTAGAGGGATTTCGTGTGCATTTTTCTTGTGTATCAGGTAGGGTGTGAGCCAAGAAATGATTACACACCCAGCGACCACACATAAGTTTAGTGCGTAAGTCCGAGAAGCTTTTCCCAAATTGGCAAATCCTCCGGACGATCAATATCAGCCAACAAAGGCAAGTAATCTACCAATAAATTAAGCGTCTGGGCAGTATCTATAGTCTGTTGCAATACTTGAGAGGTTCCCCAATCTATATTGATAAATAATTCTGGGACGGAACGCTGCAAACCAATCAAGTAATAGCCACCGTCTACCGCTGGACCAAGTACAAGGTCGCACTGCTGAAGTTGTTTAAAGGCTTCTGCTAAAATTTGGTCATTGACATCAGGGCAGTCAGTACCGATAGTAATGACTTTTTCTGCACCTGATTGAAAGGCATTGTAGAAAGATTGTGCCATCCGCGAACCCAAATCTCCCTCACCTTGAGGTTGGTAAGCGATGTCATATCCCAGCCAGTCTTGCATCAGTTGCAAATTACCGCCTGCAAACCGTACTTCACAAGATATGGCAGAAGTTTTTTGCAACTGTTTCACTTGAGATAGGGTGTGTTCCGTCATTTGACGCTGAAGATTTGCCGCGCCTTCAGTTCCCAAAGCAGGTATCAGTCGGGTTTTCGTTTTACCTGGTTCTGGATAGCGGGTGAAAATGATAAGATGCTGTTTTGCTGTTTCTGGTAAATGTAGCACGGGGTACCTGATTTAAATTAACCAGAAATATCTTAATAGCAATACTTATCGTTGCTATCAGCTTCATCGTGTTCTTTTCCAGTTCGCATTGCACCTAAAATTGTAGAAACATAGACGCAACGCCTAGCTTTTGCACCATTTTTACTAGATAAGGTTATCTGTCCCAGTGTGTTTAGTGACGTTTGGGTACACTCATCTTCCACTTGGTAAACAGGACAACCTTGGTAATTAAACATTATTCGCCACTCTTGCTGTGTAGTATGCTGTGGCAAAGTTGTCTCGTACTTTCCTTTATTGTTTCTATTTTTATCAATTTGAATATTTTGGTCAAGGTTATGCCACAAGACATTGTTAGCACTAATAGCATTAGGAATAAATACCTCTGCTTCTGCTTGATGAACCACCCATTGCAAAATGCCGTTTTGTTCACGAAAACTCACTTGCCAGGTTAATTTGCTTTTAGTTGCTTGGCTTTGAGCTTGGCGTATAGCAAGATAAACTTCTTGTTGTGCAGTGTTGAGGCGCACAGTATTAACAAAACCTAGCCAACTTGGAACTGTGATAGCAGCTAAAATACCAATAATTATAATACTCACCAAAACTTCTAGCAGCGTGAAGCCACTGCTTGAACGATTATTAATTCGTAAATAAGAATCTATTTCCTTGAATTCGTGTGCTTGCTTGAGGAAAATATGTTTTATTAGTGCCATTGAAATTTATATTAGTATTTTGAAGACGAGCGAGGGCATTACCACGCAAATAAACTTCGGCTACAACATTTTCTGAATCTACACAAACGTAAAATCCTTGTGTTTTAACATTGCCAATGGCAACAGCATCTCCACTCCCAGAAAATTGTGGTATTTGTTGACCACTAGCGCAGGAGGGGGCTGGATTGCTATTATCATTGATCAGAGTTTGATCAATATAGTCAACTAAAGCCGAAATCCGTTGGTCATAATTCCCGCTCTTTGTCCATTGATTCATCTTATTTTTCAGATTACCTGATGCTTGCAGATTAAATATCTGAAAGCCTTTGTTTCGAGTTTTGTTTTTATCGGTTTCAGTAGCACCATAACCGTCTTTTATTTGAAATCTACCGATTCGAGCAGCTTTAGACCATACAGAGTCCTTATCATCATCTTTAATTAAATAATAGGCAACTAAAGAGTAGACGAAGGTATCATCTTTCTCTTGAGAACCGGGAACGGGAAGTTTATCTGAAAGAAACTGCCGCTTCCAAAAGACAAGAACAGGAAAAAATTTTTTCTTATCACCATACCTTGGTAGTTGCTGCCTAATTTTATCAATTCCATCAGCATCATATATATAGATTGCCTGCTGCAAGTCTCGCGCAATATAATCAAGCGCTGCTTGGATTTCTTGCTCAGTGGTTACCTTTGCCTGCTCTTGTCGATCACTTGTCATAATGTTAATCATGAATCCTAGCAAAGGCGTGATAACAAGAGTAGCGATGACGATGCCTACCAGTAACTCAACTAGGGTAAAACCTTCACTTTTCTGTTTCACCCTAAAGAGTTTTCGCTGCTTAATGAAAAGCCATTTCAGCGGACTCATAATATTAATTTGCCTAGAATAGTTGCGTCTATTTAGCAATTAGATTGAGGATTAGGATTACTGGGTGGAGCTTTCAAACGCGCACAGAAATCATTAAATGTCGTTACCTTATTTGATATTTCTGTAGTCGTTTCTACCAAGGGTGCTTGTCTTGATGTTAAACCTGTTCCCCCAGTGAAAGTTTGTGCTTGTTTAATTTCTGGGTCTTTCAATGCCTTCAGTGTGATGTTATTTTCAAAAGCATCCGCCCTGTAAACTCGCAAGCCCAACTTATAACCATCTTGAGCATTAGAAGAAGTTGGATTATACCCAAATGTCTGAACAATTAAGTCTTTGGAGTTATTATTTGTACAACCTCCTGTATCTCCATCCACACAAAATAATTGATATGCTGATGGAGGAGCTGTGGGTAACGAACAGTAGACATTTGCCGTAGGACAGTTCAAGGTTGTTTCTGAGGGGGCGTTTGGGGGAAAAGATGTACTTGTATTGGTGATAGGAGGAGGTGGAATTGCCCCTGATCTAACTCCATCAATATAGGTTTTAGTAGCGTCAGTTGCCAACTCAACACGTCTTGCTTGCACCCGTGTGGCGACAGATAAGACAATCACAGGTGCGATCGCTGCTAGTAAAATGCCAACAACAACGATTGCTACCAATGACTCAATAATGGTAAAACCTGACTGACTGGATGCAGATGCTTCCTGCTGTTTTTGGTGAATCATATTTCAGCAATTAAAAGTAGAATTGAGTCAAATCAAGGACACGTACCGCGTTGGTCTTGGCTAACAGCGTATTTGAAGTTACTACCGTACGTAGTAGGAGCATTTTCGTAACCGCCAACATTCCCATCTTGTGCAGCACATAGCAAAGTTTTCACCCAAGCATCGTCTCGCCCGACTTCCCTGTAAAACTCACTCGGGTGTTTTGTGGATGGTGTAGTAAAGCGTTGAGTAAATAAGTCAGGTGGCTGACTTAGCAACGCTACATCATAACTCCAGAAACGGTTAGGCTTGGAAGCATTAGTGTCATTATCAGTTGGTGTTTGCCAAGGAGCTGTGGCATAGTTACTGTGTTTAAACTGGATGAAAGAACCAGCGACTGTGTGACTTTTGCCTTCCCAGCGTTCTAAGTAACGCACAAAGTTTTCTAAACCACCATTTGTTTCATTAGGGCGTCCTGGTATGTTACCTTGAGCAAATACGACGTTTGTTTCTGTGTTTGTGGCGATTTTATTGTCGTTTTTCTCGTCACGGAAATCGAACTGGAAATCATTTGATAAAACTGTAATTGCATCAGCAATAACCACTGCTGAACGCCAAGTTTCACCTGTGTTGCAATCAGAAAACTGACCTTGGCGACAGGCGAAGTTAGAATTTAGTGACTGACGTGCATAGAATTTATTACTCCAGTCCTTTTCCTGTTTTAACGAGTTATCTGTGAATTCTTCCTGGGTGTGAATATTGAAATTTCCTTTGATGTAAACTGGCAGGTTAGATGCCAAAATGAGTCCCTTCTCTTCTGGCTTGTAGGTAGCGTTACGGCTTAAGTTGCTGCCATTAATCAGCATGATGGCATTAGGTCGTCGAGTTGGATCTAGTTTGAAGTCGGTAGCACTGACATCTCTACTTTCAGCATTACTTTTGTCTTCGAGTGCATCATCACGGGTTGCATAAATAATCCCACTATTTGGAAATAAAAACTCTCCATTAGTTTTTGGTTTTCTTCGTAACAAATCAAGATCCAAAACAGTGGCACGAATTTCTAATGGTTGACGCGATTCAACATCCAAATCGGAGTTTCCTGGAGTTGATATAGGTTTGTCAATTGCTTCTATCTGCCTTGCATCGAGAAAAGCGGTTTCCATGATAGTGCCATGAGGAATCGCGGAATCGTCAATCCTAATAGAGTTATCCTGATTCCATATCTTCAAAGCGCACATGGCAGAATCAACTGCTGATTGGTCTGAAAGGGTAAGAGGTTTACTAGCTGTAATCTTGTCCCAAGCTTTGTTAAGTGGTTCATTCACCCAGCGTTCGTTTGGGTATTTCAGCGTTGTTTGGTACTTAAGCGCTTCTTCATAACCCGTGGTTGATAGAGACAAAACTGAGTAGACAACACCGTTGTTGGAATTGCCTGCATCAGCAGCAGAAACTGTGGCTGTCAGTTCTAAGGATCTGTTAGGAATTGAAGTAGGAACTGTAACTCTTTGTCTAATGTCTGGTAGTCCCTCTCGGTTTATCGCTGTCTTGCTACTTGTGGGGTCGTAGTAGCTGCTAACACAGGCAATTGGTGTTTGGTAGTCTGTTGGGGTTTTAGGATTGTAGGAATCATCTTGGTAGTGATACACCACTGTAGCCCGCATTCGTAGATAAGGTGTATTGTCATCAGGTAAGCCCTGGCTATTATTAGTAACACCTATTGGCATCGAATCTGCCCAGACTGTTTCTGGATCTGTGATTGCAGCAGCAAATTGAGAAGTTCCGCCACTGGGAGTATAACGGCTAGATAAGTAAATTCCTGCACCCGTGACGACTCGCAAACCCCCAACGATATCCAGAGGACTTTGAGGTTTTTGTGCTGCTGACTTTTCCCAAAAGCCATCTCGGTTGGCTTCTAAATCTTCTAATTGAAATGCTTGGGAAAAACGCTCACGAGTGACAGTGCTATTATTTCCATTTTTATCAATATCCCATTGCTTACCAACAATTGTTTGTCCTTCTGGCGAACTCACAAATCTGTCTTTGGTTGCGTCAAACCACAATTGAGGTAAATTATTGCCAACCAAAATGCGATCGCCAATTTTTAGTTCTCTACCTTCTTTTGCTTGTTCTTCTGGAGCTGTAGCAGCTAAGAAAGTTTTGTTACTACCATTTTCTTTAATGTCTATCTTGGCATAATTTGTAGCATTTGTGCCATTAGCAGGATCATAAGGAAATATCCATGCGTCCACTGGTCGTAGAGAGTTACCACTTCCTTGAAGAGGACTATTTGCTTGAGAGTTATAAGTGGCGAGTGAATCTCCGTTCGGAGGAACTTCAGCGTATGGAACGCGGCGTGTTCGCTTTCTAAAGTAAATTCTTAACTTTTCATTACGAACATTGTCAGGATTTAAAGTGGGGTCAGCATCTAAATCTCGTTTTACTTGCTGTGTAACTTCATCTGGAAGATCTGCAATATTTGTTGCTTGCACTAAACGGTCTATCCGTTGTGCATATGCCTCATCGTTATATGCTGCTGTGTTTCCGTAAACAGATGAAGGTACAGTTTTGTTTATGTTATTAATAGGTTCACTTATAATTGTGCTGTTAGAAGATTGGTTAAACAAATCTACCTGTACGTCATTACCACTGGAATTTTCAGTAACTCTACTATCTATTACATTTCCTGCGACAATAATCTTACTGTTTTCTTCTTTGGAATAGCAAGAGTTAGGACTACTGACTAGATAATACCTAATAGGATTTGTTCCCGCTTTTGTTAGCAGATTACCATTAGTGAAGACGCGTCCATTCAGATTTATACCTTGTTCAGGAGCAATTTCTAAATCATCTTCAAAAACAACAAAATTATTATTAAGAGGTATTCTTTCTCGGTCTTGCTGATATTCTAGAGCTAGAAAACCGTTATTACCTGTAAATTTTTCATATTTAGAAGTATCTAGCCCTGTTAAATCTGTAATTGGTACAGTTGTGGTAAAAACAAAAATGCTTTTTTTTAGCTTATCACCGACTTTGTACCAACCTTGAGTACTGACCAAGTTTCCACTAGTGGTAAACAAGCTCTGACATTGAGTACTAAAACTACTCTCGTCCATCGGTGGTGTTCTTGCTTCTAAAACAGTTCTGGCTCTGCTAGTAGTTGAAGTCCGAAAGTAAATGCCATATAAAGTGTAACTATCAAATTTACTGTTGTTATCCGTATCTACGGGATATTTCCAAGCACTTTTTAAAGTCTCTTCATCTTCTTGAATATTCGTTTTACCGTTAAATTCTTTAACAAGTTTTAACTGTATTTCATTGCCAAAAGTGAACTGGTTAAGATTTTTGTTGATGACTTGGCTTAGTAAATCGTCTGAGGGGGTTGTGCTTGATAATCTCGGGTCTCTAAATAACTGTTCTATTTTTGCTTTTGCTCTTTCAAGGGCTGGTGATGCTGCGTTTAAAACAGCCTCATTCACTCGGACATTACTAGCATTCTTTGCACGTTCAAAAGACCGAAATAAAATAGCCGTTGTCAGTAGCACAACTACGAGTGCTACCATTGCTACTGTCGGTAAGACAAAACCAGCATTCGCACTTGCTCGTCTTCTCTTAGTGACCAGCAAAGCCCTTAAGAGCCAAATAATTTGTTTTTTAATTGCAAAGACATTTTTTTTAATAATTTGTCTATAAATTTTATCTATTTTCTTTAAGATTCTACGATGGTGAGACATACCTGCTTACGTAGGAATTTTTATAATGATAAAACCACATATATATAGATATAAAAACAGATAATTTATCTGTTTTTATCTGCGTCCAACAGAAGTGCATCTGCGGTTCTAAATAGCTCTAAACCGATTGAGGTAACTTCATGAAGGTAATCTTAGGAAAGTAAATTTATAGTACCCACTTGCTAGATAAAACTTATCAAGCTATCGCAAATTTATATGCGAATTAATATTAGATAAATAAAAACCTCCCCTATATGGAGAGGTAATAAAGGAAAATGAAGATTGGTAACAATAACAAAGCCCATCTCCTACAAGAAAAAGGGTTGAGGAGATGTCAAGGTATTAGTAATGATTAAGGTTAATCCCAGCTTCTTTCGCCATTGCTTCTAACCCTTTGGTTTCTAGGGTTTTGATTGCTTTAGTAGATAGACGCATTTTCACCCAACGCTTTCCGCTTTCCCACCAAACGCGCTTGTTTTGCAGGTTCGCTTGCTGAAGGCGCTTGGTGCGGCGGTGCGAGTGAGAGACGGAAAAGGCGTTATTTGCTTTTTTGCCTGTTAATTCACAGCGACGAGACATTGTCAGAAACTCCGATTCTTTAGCACAATCTCCCATTATATAAAATCGCCCGGCAAGCGGGATACGATTTATCCTCGTTACCCCTCCTAGTGAATGAGGAGGGGTTGGGAATGAGGTTTTTCTACTTTGTAGCTTCCTGTGTCAGCTTGGTGAGTACCTCATTGGAACGCTCAACGAATGATTTCATTCCTTCAGCGTCAAAACCCTTTTGAGACATCAGCGCCAAATCATATATATGTTGGCAAACCAAGTTCACGAGCTGTCCGGTAGGCGATTGAACATCACCTTGAATAATGCTACCTTGACTCAAATCCGCTAAATTTTGAATTAGTGGGTGAGCAGTATTGACTAGGAAAATGTGGTCTTCAGGAAACTCTGCTGTTTGCTGCTGCATTAAAGCGTTCATTTCCCGCAGGCGGCGCAAAATCTCTGGTAAAAGCACCATTGCAGGTGGTGTCCCTTGCGGATCGTCGGCTTTCAAAGCTTCGGTGCGGATATTCAGCTTGGGTTTGTTGAGGGCTTTCTCAAATAGCTCTTTGATAACCTCAGTTCTGGTTTTATTTGTCTTCGGATCAACAATTTCCCCTGCTTTGTCTTGATCGAGCAGAGTGCTATCTAAGTCGGAGTCTACCCGCGTAAATTTAACATCCTGATGTTCCCTCTCCAAGAAGTTGATGAAGTGGGTGTCAATAAAGGAGTCTAGAAACAGGACTTCTAAACCTTGATTTTTGTGCAGTTCTATGTATGGAGCTTGCGCCGCTTCATCGGTGGCGTAGAAGACACGGTTTTCGTGACGTTCTTTATTGCGTTCTAGGTACTCTTTCAGGGTTGTGTAGGGCAATTTTGGAGTGTCTTCGTTTGCTGAAGTTACATCTTGCCAAACATCCCCCTCTTGAGATTGTACCTCAACTGCTGGGGTAGCTGTTGATTCCTGAGCGCTGCTTGGTTGATAGGTGCTGCGGAAGACAATGATATCTTCGACTTGTTTTTTGAATTTCTCGTCGTTGAGAACGCCGAATTTTACGAAGGTACCCAAGTCTTTCCAAGCGCTGATGTATTGTTCGCGGTTGTCGCGGTAAAGTTCTTTGAGGCGATCGCCCACTTTCTTGGCAATGTAGTCACCAATTTTCCGCACAGTGCGGTCAGTTTGCAAAGCACTCCGTGATACGTTCAGCGGAATATCTGTGCTATCAATCACACCCCGCATTGGCAGGAGAAATTGTGGGATAATTTCCTCACAATGGTCGCTAACAAAAACTTGGTTGGAGAAGAGCTTGATTTGCCCCTTGGTGACATCCACATCCGGTCGCATTTTGGGGAAATACAGAATACCGTTGATGATAAAGGGATAGTCAGTATTGAGATGCACCCAAAGCAACGGCTCTTCTTGGAAAGGATACAGGTAGCGGTAAAACTCTAGATAATCTTCTTGACTCAGGCTATTAGGAGTCTCTCGCCATACTGCTCTTTGCTTATTTAACACCTCGCCATCAAGTTTGATGGGTACTGGCATGAAATCGCAGTATGTTTTAATAAGCTGCTTAATACGTGCTGCTTCTAAATACTCCTGTTCTTCCTCTTGTAGAGTGAGGGTAATCGTAGTACCGCGAGTTGTACGAGAAGATTCTTCTAGGGTGAACTCTGGAGAACCGTCGCAACTCCAGTGAACCGCTTGCGCACCTTCTTTGTAGGACAAGGTATCGATTTCTACCTTTTGTGCCACCATGAAGGAGGAGTAGAAGCCAAGACCAAAGTGACCGATTATCGGTTGGTCTGATTTGCCTTCGTACTTCTGTATAAATTCCTCAGCACTAGAGAAGGCTACCTGGTTAATGTATTTCTTGACCTCCTCTGCCGTCAGTCCGATACCATTGTCCGTGATGGAGAGGGTCTTTTTGTCTTTGTCTATAGCAATTTGAATTTCCGGTTCGCCGATTTCACCGGAATACTCCCCAGCGCGAGATACCATTTTCAACTTTTGGATGGCATCTACAGCGTTGGAAACCAGTTCCCGCAAGAAGATTTCGTGGTCGGAGTAAAGAGACTTCTTGATAATCGGGAAAATATTCTCAGTATGAATACTGATTGTGCCTTGTTCTAGCATAACTGATAATCTTCAATGCAAGTATCTGAATGATAACTGAGGCAAAACCCCGCAGCACCCCTATCTACACCTAAAGCCTAATTTAGGTGGTTAGTTAATAACTACCCTCATCTTAAAGGGCAGATATGGGGATTCTACCCATTAGGATTTTATGGTGCGTGTAAGGGCGATCGCTCTTAGTTTGCAGCATTGATTACCCGATATCAGCGATTCGGATTTCCCTACCAATTTGCTAAAGGTCGTATCCGCATAGAAGCGATCGCTTTTAGAGCTTAATATGTTCGCGTGGAAAAATGTTTTGACAACAGGTTTGTGATTCAAGATATGGCAAAGCCTGTATGTTGACGTAAATTCTCCGGATGAAAACCCAAAACAATGTCTTCACGAGGGATACCAGCTTCCATGAGTGCTTCTGCGACTGGGTAAGAACTACCGTCATACTGAATCCAAACTTTATCACCAATAATGTCGATATGTACCGTACAACCATGTACCCGACGGATTCCATCCCAACCTACTTGTAGGACTTGGTAACGGTCGCGTTCGGAATCTATAATAGCTCCAACATCAATTTGACCGTGATAAGGCTTGTGGGTGGTATATTCGGATATAACTTTCCGGACTATTTCACGATACTTTGCTAGTTTATCCATCGCACAATCCTCGCTTGTTCCTCATCAAAAACAATTAAGCAAATTTGTATCCGATTGAGGATTAACTGACCAAAGCGTTCTGAAAATAAACTTTCATACACTCGCTGGGGAATTGCCAGATAAAGTAAGCGTTCTGATTCTAATTCTAAAAGTACAGTGCGATAGATATCATACTGTCCCACTGCCTCCTGAAGGTCACGTATAGGCGAAAGGCTGAGAAAACTCTTAATTTCAACGGCGATTTTTTGAGAATCTTTTTCAGCAGCTATCGTATCACGTTCTGCACCGAGATCCACATACAAATTTCGACCCCCATAAGCTAAATATAAGGGGTCATCAGTAATTGTCCAGCCATCCGCTATCAGTGCTTGTACAACTACATCATGATATACATCTTTTGCAGGCATTCGTTTGCGAAGATTCTTTGGCTCCTAGAATACAGCTTAGAGTAATGTAGCTTCTATCACCAATATGCAGGATGTGAATTAAGCAATGCGCCTTACACACCCTGCTACTGCTCACACTTCTTGGGATGCCTCAATTAAGAAGGTCTTATTTTGCTGCGCTGGCACTTTAACCACCACTTTCTTACTAAAAGTCAACCCATGATCCGCCTTGTCAATCACAATCGTGTCGCCAAGGACAAAAGTATTCTCCAACAACTTGGTGGCGACGGGGTTTTCTACCTCTCGCTGAATTGCCCGTTTGATAGGACGTGCGCCGTATACTGGGTCATAACCCACTTCCACCAAGTAATCGCAAGCGGCTGATGATATTTCCAATGAGATTTTTTGCTCTTGTAGAAGTTTTTCCACCCGCTTAAGTTGGATGCGGACAATTTGCCGCAATTCGGTGCGGTTGAGGGTGTGGAAGAGAATGATGTCATCAACGCGGTTGAGAAATTCGGGGCGGAAGTGCGATCGCAAAGCATCCATTACCCGGCTGCGCATTTTTTCATACTTGGAGTCATCACCAGACACATCGAGGATATGTTCGCTACCAATGTTACTGGTCATCACAATCACAGTGTTGCGAAAATCAACTGTTCGCCCTTGCGAATCAGTAATCCTCCCGTCATCCAACACTTGCAACAGAATATTGAACACATCGGGGTGAGCTTTTTCCACTTCATCCAACAGCACCACCGAGTAGGGACGGCGGCGAATGCTTTCTGAAAGTTGACCGCCTTCTTCGTAACCGACGTATCCCGGAGGCGCACCCACCAAGCGGGAAACCGAGTGTTTCTCCATATACTCGGACATATCCAGACGCACCAAGGCGTCATCAGAATCAAAGAGAAACTGTGCCAAAGCACGGGCGAGTTCCGTTTTACCGACTCCCGTCGGTCCCATAAACAAGAATGAACCAATTGGGCGACCAGGGTCTTTCATTCCTGCACGGGCGCGACGAATTGCCGCTGAGACAGCTGAGACGGCTTCCTCTTGTCCAATAACTTTCTGGTGGAGGTGATTTTCAAGTTGCAGCAACTTTTGCCGTTCAGATTCCAGCAGCCGATTTACAGGAATTCCCGTCCATTTAGCGACAATTTCCGCAATATCTGCTTCTGTCACCTGTTCTCGTAGCAAGGTTTCCCCTTTACTTTGAATTTCCAGCAACTGCACTTCTTTTGCTTCGCGATCGTGCAGGACACTCTCCAATTTGCCAAACTTTAACTGTGCAGCTTTGTTAAGGTCGTAGGCGCGTTCTGCTTGTTCAATTTGCACCCGCAGCTTTTCTTCTTCTTGCTTTAATGCACTAATCGCTTCCAACAGCTGTTTTTCACCTTGCCACTGGTCATTAAATTCCTGCTGTTTTTCCGTCAAATTGGCAATTTCTTGCTCAATTCGCAGCAAACGCTCTTTCGTCTGGGCTGTAGCTTTCTCTTCTCCTGCCAAAGACAGCTTTTCCATTTCTAGCTGCATCAATCGTCGGTCGATGGCTTCCAATTCCGCTGGTTTGGAGGTAATCTCCATTTTCAACTGCGCCGCTGCTTCATCCACCAAGTCAATTGCTTTATCTGGTAAGAAACGGTCAGAAATATAACGTGCAGACAGTGTTGCTGCTGCTACTAAGGCGGAGTCAGAAATTTTAACATTGTGATGAACTTCGTAGCGTTCTTTCAAACCCCGCAAAATGGAAATTGTATTTTCCACACTCGGCTGATCGACAAAGACTTGCTGAAAACGCCGTTCTAAAGCCGCGTCTTTTTCAATGTATTTGCGGTACTCATCCAAGGTGCTTGCGCCAATGCAGCGCAGTTCTCCCCGCGCCAGCATGGGTTTGAGCAAATTTCCTGCATCCATCGCCCCTTGTTGCGTGGAACCAGTCCCGACAACGGTGTGCAGTTCATCAATAAACAGCACTATTTGACCGTTCGATTCTGTGACTTCCCGAAGGACGGATTTCAAGCGGTCTTCAAATTCGCCCCGGTATTTTGCCCCAGCAATCAAGCTGCCGATATCCAAAGCCATCAGTTGGCGATTTTTCAAAGATTCTGGAACATCGCCATTGACAATACGCTGTGCCAATGCCTCGGCGATCGCCGTTTTACCTACCCCAGGTTCACCAATCAGTACAGGGTTATTCTTGCTGCGGCGGGACAATACCTGTATGACTCGGCGAATTTCGTCATCTCTTCCAATAACCGGGTCTAGCTTACCAGCTTTTGCCTGTTCTGTCAAGTCTCTGCCAAACTTTTGCAAAGCTTCATAACGAGATTCTGGGTTTTGGTCTGTTACCTTTTGGCTACCCCGAACCGTTTTAATACTAGCTTCTAGCTTTGCGGTGTCTAGGTTAACGCTTTTGAATATCTTTCGTCCGATGCGTTCATCTTCAACAAAAGCTAAGAGTAAGTGTTCAATAGATATGTAGGAATCTTTCATTCTAGATCGAGCTTCTTCAGCTCGGTCTAGCAATGTGTCTAAACTACGACCGAGGTAGAGTTGATCGGCTTTACCTACTTTGGGCTGACGTTGGGTAAATGCTTCTAGTTGCTGTTGCAAGCGCATGGCGTCAACTTCACAACGACCGAGGATGCGTGTTGCTAGCCCAGTAGGTTCTTCTAATAAAGCAATCAGTAAATGTTCGACATCGAGTTGTTGTTGTTGATACGCTCGGACAATATCCTGTGATTTGACAATTGCTTCCCAGGCTTTATCAGTAAATTTATTTGGATCTGTAGGCTGCATCTTTACAATTTTAGATTTTGGATTTTAGATTTTGGATTTTAGATTTTGGATAATGGTATTTGTTTCAAATTAATATCGAATCATTATTGGAGACTATCTGCTTGTATCTGCGGTTGCAATTTGGTGATACTTTGTAGTCAGCGATCGCAGTGCTTAGCCTCAAGCGAACGTCGGTGACCTAGGTCGGGAAACCCTCCTTTAATACTGGTCTCACTACAAACCTACTCTAAAATGAAATCACTGTTCTGAAGGTGCCTTGCCAAATAGTGTTGTTGGAGCTATCGTTATCTGCATTTGTTACCACCGAAAGCGTGGGCGTAATACTAACATTGTCGCTTAGCTCCAGATTATAGAATGCCTCATAATTTATCTGAGTGGCATTTCCCAAACCATCAGTAACGAAAGGTTGACCAACGGCGATACCCCCAACAGTACCGGGAAGCAGGAGGTTACGAATACCAAATCCTACCGCCCAACTAAAGGGATGTAAATCTAAATCCTGGTTAATGGCGTTGTTGAACCCTTGGTAACTACCAAATCCCAGGCGAGTAAAAATCCCTATGTTTCGATTAAGGGCATATTCGGCATTAACCCCAAAGGCGTTAATGTCGGTGTTGTTGATTTCAGCTTTAGTATATTGTAGTCTTAATGCAAACTGATTGCTAAGTGAGTATTCCAGTTCTGCACTCGCTTGATATCTATCTTTAAATAAGCCACCATCGGCATTTGAGTTGACAAGATTTGCATCAGCGGCGATGTAAAGAGAACGCAAAGTCAATTGACCACCGCCTGGATTCCAAGCTAGCGCCACCCCTGCACCCCCATTTCGGTCAATTTGGTTTTGGACAATCAGAGGGTTATTGATAAAAAAGCTGGAACTAAAATCAACCGCCTCGTTGTTAGCATATCTGTTACGGTCAATAAAATCCCGTGGAGACATTTTTGCCCCAACAGTTACAGCCAAATCTGACACGGGGCGAAACGAGTAGTACAAGCGTCTTAGTTTAAAATTGGAGTCAACTTCCACATAATCAAGTCCGCCACCATTGGCGATTAAACCAGTCGTTCCCAACAGGTTAAGGTTCTTCTTTTGTTTTCGACTAATAGCATCATCGCCATTGTTACCAGCTTCTAGCTGAGTGAGGAGTAAATCTTTGCTGTCGAAGCTTGTTAAAAGATTTAACCGTAGGCGGGCGACGATACTAGCGTTTGCATGACTACCTTGTGTTGAAGCAACAATAGCTTGACCTTGGAGTTTTGTTGTGGTGGAGAATTGATTTGCTTCGAGTTGAGGGACGCGATCGCCAATTCTGTTGACACTCTGCTGCAATTCATCCAAGGCGGAACGATATTCTCTTTGTAATCGTCGTAAAGTCATCAAGTCTTGTTGAATAAACTGATTCCCAATACGATTAGCAATCAAGCTATCGACTTTATCTAAAGTAGCCGCCAAACCAGCAGCAAATTCATAACGAGACACAGGGCGGTTACCACGAAAGGTGCCATCCTGATAACCAGAGAGGACACCATAACGTTCCATGAGCGATCGCAATGCCTGATAAGCCCAGTCTGTGGGTTGAACATCAGACAATTCAGAAACCGCAGGTTGTTGAGGTGACGGTTGAGCATTCATCTCAAGATTACCAGGTTCTTGTTCAGCAGTGGATTCTGTAGCCGATGTCACAGATGATTTATCTGTTGCACCTGGAATTTCATCCGTCCCCACATCCGTTAAATCTCTAGTAGTCTCCCTACCCAAAAATGACGGGTAAGCATAGTTTGTAGTAAGCGCTTCAGCGCTAAAGCGCTTACTACAAACCCCGCAAAGTTGCTGTGGCGGACTACTAATTTCATCTGTTGCTACAGATGCTTCTGGAAATTCTGCAGATTCAATGACATCAGTAAACTGTTCAAATTTCTCTGGTATATTGCTATCACCGAGGTCATCCTGGTGATCAGAAATTGCAATAGCAGTTTCTGGCTGCTGTGGAGAAGGCAAAGAATTCGCTGCTTTTGGAAAGCAGATAATTTGGCTGAGAATTCCACAAATGAGTAAATTCCTAGCCAACAATTTTCGAGAACGGATTCTTTGCCGTAGGCATTGCTTTAGGCTCAACTCCATCACACCCATGTTTTTAGTTAGATTTACTGAGCAATCATTTGCTGTTCAGTTTCTTGTTTAACACTAGAACTGTGAGTACTCAGTTGAATAAGTTCTACCTTATATCCATTTGGGTCTTCCACAAAAGCAATGACCGTAGAACCGTGTTTCATTGGTCCTGGTTCGCGCACAACTTTACCACCAAGTTTTTTGATGTTCTCGCAAGTGGCATAAATATCATCAACACCAATGGCGATGTGACCGTAAGCATCGCCCAAGTCATACTTTTCCACACCCCAGTTATAAGTAAGTTCTAGCACCGTATTTTCACTTTCGTCACCGTAGCCAATAAAAGCCAGAGTAAACTCTCCCCCTGGGTAATCTTTTTGACGTAGTAGCTTCATTCCCAAAAGATCACAGTAGAACTTCAGAGATTCCTCAAGGTTACCTACCCGTAGCATCGTGTGCAGGAGTCGCATAATTATCTCCTTTGGCTTAATTTTTTGTGCTTCCGCTCAATATTGTAATCTGGGAACTGGTTCCATATTGGGAAAGTGGGGGGATGAGGAACAGACTCCTGATGCCTGAATTTTGAATTTTGAATTTTGAATTTTGAATTGATTTCTCCCTCACTCCTCGGACAACTCCAACCCGCCTCGGTAGCCAGTGATCAGACGGCTACCATCTTTGAAAATATGAACCTCTATTTGGTCGCTTGCCCAGGTAATCTGGTCTTCTAAGGCGGGATTAAAGACGTGAACTCGTTGATTGCTGGACGAAACAGGAGAATCAGGTGAGTTCATTGCTAGCGACTGAATGTAAGGACCATCAATCAGGATGTCCAACTGTTCCAATAAATCTTGAGCGCCAGCTGGCGGATACTGGGATTGTAACTGTTCCAAAGTAAAACCAGAAAAGGACATCACATTCAATCCACCCGCTTTTACCTTGCGTGCAACAGCAGCCAATGCAGGGGCTTGCCAAAAGGGTTCCCCTCCAGAAAATGTCACTCCTTGATTGCGAGGATTGCTAAGAATTTTTTCAGCAAGGCTGTCAACGGATATCAATTGATTCATTTCAAATGACCAGGATTCAGTATTAAAACAACCAGGACACTCCCGCAAACACCCCTGCACCCAAACAACAGCACGACATCCAGGACCATTCACCTCTGATTCATCGATATAGCCCATAATGTTGAGGTATCCGGCGGGAATTTCCATCAAAGCTGGGTAAGGGTTAGTTTTCTTTTGGGTCATTGTTTTTCTCTCTCTATGTTGGGGAAGGATTTACTTGCAGGCTAGAGGGAAAATTTGAGGAACTTTTGAGGGACTACAGTAGAATCGGCATTGCTGACTACTCCCTTCCCGCTATAAGATTACCGAACCTTCGTCTTTTCTTTCTTCGTGTCCTTCTCCTGACGGAGACGCTGCGCGTTGGCGTAGCCTGCGCTTTGCGCTTACGTGCCTTCGCGGTTCGTTACATTAGGTATTCTTAGGGCGGGAAGGGAGTAAAAAAGGTGTAGATATAGTCGGCAGTGCCTAGCCTAGGAAAATTTCATTCGACTGGTCGCAAAAATCCGCGTTTAGTATGTGACGTTCTCTCCCGTTAAGCTTGCGCTATAACAACGGGAGCTTCTCAAGATTAAAATAGAGAGAGCTGCACTCCATTCAAACCCCAAGCTTCTGGCTTCACGGGCTGTCTATTGACTAAGCCTCCACCAGCAGGCAAGATGAGTCCCACCTCGCTTAATGCTCGCTCCTTAATGTTCAGAGCGGCATTTTGGTCTCTATCCATTTGCAGTCCACATTTATCGCACTCATGCAATCGGATAGAGAGGGTTTTCGGTACTTTCGCGCCACATTTAGAGCAATTCTGGGTTGTACCATGAGGACTTACTTTCACTACTCGGACTCCGCATTTGACTGCCACTGATTCCAGAATTGTGATGAACTGACCCCAGGCTGCATCTAGAATTGACTTGCTCAATCGTGTACGCGCAAGTCCCTTGATATTCAATTCTTCAACCGCAATTAAATCATACTTTTTTGCCAGTTTGTGTGCTGTGTTGTAATGAAAATTTTTGCGCTGCCTACCAATACGTTGGTGGATTCTGCTTATTTTGTTCTGTTGAGCAGTAAACCCTCTAGATCCTTTCTGCTTGCGTGCCAAGAAGCGTTGCTGACGAGCTAGGTGAGACTGGGCTTTCCGATAGTGTTGCTTAATTGGGACTGTTTCACCTTCGGACGTAACAAGAAACTCCTTCAACCCTACATCAACGCCAACAGATGTCTTGACTTGTTCGAGCGGTAGTGGCTCTGGTATGGTGTCGTCCGCCATAGAAATACAGGCATACCAACCATCAGCTTTGTGGACAATCGTACAGGTCTTTAAAGTAAAACCATCCGGAATAGGGCGATGCACAATAATTCGCATTTCCCCTATTTTTGAGAGCTTTAAAATGCTGTTATTGAGAGATGCTCCAGCTTTTGGGCAGTTAACTCGCGGGTAAACAAATGACCGTAATTCTCCAATTTTCTTGTATTTGGGTCTCCCGCCTCGTTTCCCTAATTTATCTGGGAATAACCAACGTTCCCATGCTTTATTTAACCGTTGCAGATTAACCTGCTGTGATTCTGCCCAGATGTTTTTGTACTCTGGGAACAGTTCCTTGGTTTGCTTTAAATCAGCTTGTTGAGTGTAGTAGTTGACAGAAACAGGAATTTCCCCGATAGGCTCGCTTACAAGGCTACATCGGTCTAGTTGACAACGAGTTCGTCGCAGCCAATCTAAACGCTGACCAAGTGCATAATTCCAATGGCGACGTAATAGCTCCAGTGTGTGGAGCATTGCCGCTTCTTGTTCTGCATTAGGTTTGATTTTGTAGCTGTAAGTTAAAATCATAATTGCTATTTTAAAACTTACCGCTAATTATGACAAGTCTATACAATAAGGGTTTTAGGTCTGTATACTCTCTTGCCGCTCATATAGTATTTGTTACAAAGTACCGAAAGAAAGTCATCAATAAAGATATTCATAGTAGACTTGCTACTATTTTTGATGAAACTTGTTCCAAATGGGAAACAACACTGCTAGAGTTTAACGGGGAGGATGATCATGTACATCTACTAATTCGCTATCATCCTCAAATTGAACTGAGTAAGTTTATTGCTAATCTAAAGACCGTTTCCAGCCGCCTGATCCGCAAAGAGTTTGGTGACTATCTAGACAAAATTTACTGCAAACCCGTTTTCTGGACTGGTTCGTATTTTGTCGCTAGTTGCGGAGGAGTAACTGTTGAACAACTTAAAAAGTATGTTGAGCAACAAGCAACACCTGAATAATGATTCGCTATCGCTCAGTTTATTAACTGGTCGGTATTCCCCTCCCGCTAACACGCGCGGGTATAACAGGAGACCCCTACCGACATTTAGTTGGAAGCACAGATGGACACAGATGGACGCAGATGGACGCAGATAATTTATCGGTGTGCATCTGTGTTTATCTGTGGTTTCATAGACAAAAATCTGCTTTTGCAAGAGGGGTTTTGCCTCACAAGTCCATATTTTTTCTGCTAATCTCCTGTTGAGCAGAGACTTGGATAAACCATATCGCTGGAAATCTTCCTTAATCTCAGCCTATAGAGTTACTTAAACGCCCTATGCTAGATTCTCGGGTTAACCATTGGACTGTTAACCATTTGTCATTATTCCTTAACAAAAGACTAATGACAAACGACGAAGAACAAAGAACAAATGACAAAGGACGAAGAACAAATGTTTGACACTGCCATAGAAGCTATTGTCGCCCGCGAAATTCTTGACTCTCGCGGTAGACCAACAGTTGAAGCAGAAGTGCATTTGGTCAACGGTGTTGTAGGATTGGCGCAGGTTCCCAGTGGTGCGTCTACTGGCACTTTTGAAGCGCACGAACTGCGCGATCAGGATAAGGCGCGTTACGGGGGTAAGGGCGTACTCAAGGCGGTGCAAAACGTTAAAGAAGCACTTGCTCCAAAATTGATAGACTTGGATGCCCTTAACCAGGAATTGCTCGATCGCACGATGATTGCCTTGGATGGTTCTCCCAATAAATCCCAGCTTGGCGCTAATGCGATTTTAGCGGTTTCCCTGGCAGCAGCTAAAGCCGGTGCTGAGTCCTTGGGAATTCCCCTCTATCGCTACTTAGGCGGTCCACTTGCAAATTTGTTACCAGTACCGCTGATGAATTTGATTAACGGTGGTGCCCACGCAGCTAACAACGTGGATTTTCAAGAGTTTATGATTGTCCCCGTTGGCGCATCTTCTTTCCGGGAAGCGTTGCGCTGGGGTGCAGAGGTGTTTGCCACCCTCAGCAAAGTGTTGGATGAGAAAGGATTACTCACTGGGGTGGGAGATGAAGGCGGTTTTGCGCCAAATCTGGAGTCAAATCAGGTGGCGCTAGAATTGCTAGTTGCAGCGATTGAGAAGGCTGGGTACAAACCAGGGGAACAAGTGGCTTTGGCGTTGGATGTTGCTGCAAGTGAGTTTTATAAAGATGGGCAGTATGTCTACGACGGCAAACCTCACTCTCCTGCTGAGTTTGTTGACTACCTCGGGCAACTGGTTGACCAATACCCGATTGTGTCGATTGAGGATGGCTTGCATGAGGAAGATTGGCAAAATTGGCAGTTACTGACTCAGAAGTTAGGTTCCCGTGTGCAGTTGGTAGGAGATGACTTGTTTGTCACCAATGTCACGCGCTTGCAAAAAGGAATTGAGACCAAAGCTGGTAACGCCATTTTGATTAAACTTAATCAAATTGGTTCGCTGACAGAAACGCTGCAAACAATTGACTTGGCAACTCGCAACGGTTTCCGGTCAATCATCAGCCATCGTTCTGGAGAAACAGAAGACACAACTATTGCTGATTTAGCAGTCGCAACTCGTGCCGGTCAAATCAAAACGGGTTCCCTCTGTCGCAGCGAACGGGTAGCAAAATACAACCGTTTGCTACGAATTGAGGATGAATTAGGCGATCGCGCTGTTTATGCTGGTGCTGCGGGACTAGGACCGAAGTAAGAGCAAGGGGAGCACCGCTTAAGGGGGAGATGAAGCGCGCCCTTCTCCGCGCCCCCTCCCTTGCCCGCTGCGGGCTCCAGAATGATAAACATGTTCCGTGCAAAATTTTGTGAATCTTTTTTGGAAATCTTTTTTGTAGGTATCCAAAAAAGGGTAAGGTATGGCGAAGACTTCAATGATTATCCTTTCTAGAGATAAAAATGAAGATGAAAACCATAGGAAGGCGGGTTTGTCTCGTGGCGGGCTTGTCTGTGGCGGTTGTTGTCGGCGCTTTGGGGGCGGATTTGTCGGCGGCGGGGGCTCTTGGGGCGAGCGTTGAGAGCAGTTTAGGACACCCAGGTGTACAGAGGCACCCAGACGACACCCGTGTCTGGCCATCACCCGTGTCTGGCGGCAATCTCGGGTGCAACGGGAACAAGGAGGGGCGCAGGTGCGGGAACAACTAAGGTTAGCGACCAGGCTGCGGGGAGAAGAAACCAACGTGCGGCAACACTTTCTTTTATTGCAACTTCCGTCAAACGCCCTATTAGCTTGGATAAACTTATCTACCACTTCTGCCACTTCGGGGCATTCCAATACCTGGCACTGTTCCCAAAGTGTCAGTTGACCTGGTGAGCATTTGGTGCTTACTTCTTATTCGATTAATTTTATGACCAGCCAGCAGCCGCCCCTTTGGGGAAGGCAAAAGTCAAAAGTCAAAAGTCAAAAGTAAGGATCTTCTTTTGATTTTTGACTTGTTTTGTGTTGGTTTTGCTTTCGGTTTATGTTGTTGACCGAAATTAATGGGTACAAGCCCCGCCGTTGTAGGGCGGCTTTTGGTATTTGTGATAGGATGGTTTACGTAGGGTTTGTCCACGTCAAATGATAGTTTTAGAGTTTAAGGCTAAGGGAAGGACAACTCAATATAGTGCTATAAATGAGGCGATTAGAACGGCTCAATTCGTCCGCAACAAGTGTATCCGTTTTTGGATGGACAATCGTGGCGTGGGACAGAAAGACCTTTATCGTCATAATACAGCGCTGAGAGCAGAATATCCCTTTGTCAAAGACTTAAACTCTCATGCTTGCCAAGCAGCAGTGGAAAGAGCTTATAGTTCAATTGCTCGGTTCTACGACAATTGTAAAAAGTCTATTCCGGGTAAAAAAGGCTATCCGAACTTCAAAAAGAACTGTCGCTCAGTAGAATACAAGACATCAGGATGGTCGCTTTCTAGGACTAGGAAGCAAATCACATTTACTGACAAAAAAGGTATTGGCAAACTCAAACTCAAAGGAACGTGGGACTTAAACTTCTACCAGCTAGACCAGATAAAACGAGTTAGGTTAGTCAACAAAGCTGATGGGTACTATGTTCAGTTTCTAATTAGAACTGACAACAAGATAGACACACAGCCTACTGGTAAAACTATTGGATTGGACGTAGGACTCAAAGAGTTTTACACCGATAGTAATGGACATACCGAACCTAACCCGAAATTTTATCGCACAGGTGAGAAGCGGTTGAAATTTCATCAACGTCGGGTTTCTCGCAAAAACAAAGGTTCTGCCAACCGCAAAAAAGCCATTAACAGTTTAGGGCGAGTACACCTCAAAATAAGTAGGCAACGTCAAGAACATGCCAAGAGACTGGCGCGTTGCGTAATCCAATCTAACGATTTGGTCGCCTACGAAGACTTGAGGATTAAGAACTTAGTTAAAAATCATTGTCTTGCCAAATCTATTAATGATGCTGGTTGGTATCAATTTAGAAAATGGTTAGAGTATTTTGGCATTAAGTTTGCAAGAGTTACGGTTGCCGTCAACCCTGCATACACTTCTCAAGAATGCTCTAAATGCGGCACGATAATCAAAAAGTCTTTGTCTATGAGAACCCATGTTTGTCAGTGTGGGTTTATCTTAGACCGGGATCATAATGCCGCGCTTGTTATTCTAAATCGAGCCTTGAGTACCACAGGGCATGTGGGAACTTGGATCTTAGATCCGAACGCTTCGGGAGATTCGACCTCTACTCTGATTGGAGCAATCCTGTCTGAACAAGTTGGGTCTTTGAACGAAGAATCTCCGCACTTATAGGGCGGAGAGTGTCAAATGATATCGTATAGATGATGGAAAAGGTGTGCGCAGGCGAACCCACCTCTCCTACAGTAAAAACAAACAATAAACGATGAAGTGAGCTTTGTGCTCCAAGACTGTAAACGAAGTTCGTTTTTGAAGTAAAAAATTGCTCATGGAAGTTCTAAAATTTACGAGCACGATAGATGAATCAGGATATTTGAATCTTAATATTCCAACGCAGTTAGCCGCTGGGGAGGTGGACATTGTTGTTGTTTTGAATCCAGTTTCGTCACAAGGGAAGCAAAAACCCAGCTATGATTTCTCCGACTTGGTGGGGCGGTTAACTTGGCAGGGAGATGCACTTCTTATGCAAAGGACTCTACGGGATGAGTGGTAATCGCTACGTATTGGATACGAATGCGATTGTGGCTCTACTTCAAGGGAATTCTCAACTGATTCAATTACTTCAAGATGCTGATTGGATTGGAATTTCAGTTATTAGCCAAATTGAATTTCTGGCTTTTTCTGAGTTGAGTCAAGATGATCGCCAGCTTTTTCAACTGTTTCTTCAGCGAGTGGAGATTGTCGATCTAGTGGCGAGTGATGCTGTATTAATTGAGAAAATCATTGAAATTCGGCTGCAATATAGGTTGAAACTACCGGATGCTGTTATTGCAGCAATGGCGATCCAAAATTCAGCAAGTTTGGTGACTGCTGATACTGAGTTTACGAAGGTAACAATGTTAACGGTAATTAATTGGTAGCGATGCTCCTGAAGAAGCCGCCAAGGGCGATAAGCCGGAGGCTTGACGCTACGCGTATCGCGCAAAGCAACAGACGCCAGAATGCGTATCGCCAACAAGCAAGGAAAACATTTGTGCTAGCTAAACACAACTTGTAAATCTAAAACAAACCCAGGTAAAACATCTTCTCCTGATAAACTTGTTGGATTATTCAACACGAATTGTGGCTGTAAGGCACGATAAATTTCTACTTTTTTATTTTGTGTATCAATTAACCAACCCAGACGCAATCCATTATCGATGTATTCGGTGCATCTTTTTGCGTAGCGTTTCCATATTGTCACTTATGTAAATCAGCGAAATCCTGCTCAGTAAAGATAATCCCCTCGCTTTGGATTACCTTTCTAAATTTTTGTAATCCCTCCCAAAAATTATCTCCTCTAGATTCCTCCTTTTTTTTCCGCAGAAACTCAAATAAATAGTCCCGTTCTTCTGTGGACAAAGTGTTAATAGAATTAAGAATTTCTTGTAAAGTCATCAAGTGAAGCTCCTCTAAACTGAACTCCCATCTTATACCGTTTCACTTGAAGGTTAATACAAATGGGCAGCAGGGGAGGCAGGGGGAGATGAGGGAGCAAGGGGAGCAGGGGGAGATGAGGGAGCAGGGGGAGATGAGGGAGCAGGGGGAGATGAGGGAGCAGGTGCGCAAGGCATTACACCCGTACATAGACAGTTATTTCTTTCCCCCTCATCCCCCTCATCCTCCTCATCCCCCTCATCCCCCTCATCCCCCTTATCCTCCTCATCTCCCTTGTTCTCAGTTACGGATAAAACCCCAACTTCGGCAACCCCAGTGTCTCATCCCAACCCATCATAATATTGAGACATTGGATGGCTTGACCTGCCTGTCCTTTGATTAAATTATCAATTGCTGACATGACGATCGCCCGACCAGTACGCGGGTCAACTTCTATGCCTATGTAACATAGGTTACTGCCGCCTGCCCATTTGGTTTGGGGGTAAACGCCTGGGTCACAAACTGTCACCCAAGGAGAGTTACGGTAAAAGGCTCGGTAAATCGTGATTAAGTCATCTCGCACCAAACCAGGATCCCGTAGCGTAGCATACACTGTTGCTAAGATGCCCCGCACCATCGGAATCAGGTGTGGTGTAAATTGGATGGTGACTTCGTGCCCCGCTAAGTCACTGCAAATCTGCTCGATTTCTGGCGTATGGCGATGACGGGCAACATTGTAAGCACCCAAGGAGTTATCTGCTTCGGCAAGTAACATATTGACTTTCGCTTGACGTCCGCCGCCAGATGTGCCTGATTTGGCATCAACTATGGCTGTTTCTGGGACAATCAGCCCTTGCTTGAGGAGTGGTGAAAGTGCCAGGAGGCTAGCGGTGGGGTAGCAACCAGGACAGCCTATGAGTTGTGCTTCTGCAATGCGATCGCGGTACAGTTCTGGTAATCCATAAACAGACTGTGCTGCCGTTGCAAGATCCGTTCTCTGGACACCATACCAGCTTGTGTAAGTTGTTAAATCGCTAAAGCGATAGTCGGCACTCAGATCAAGGACTTTACATCCTTTTTCTAACAATTGCGGAGCCATTTTGCAAGCTAGACCATTTGGCAGAGACAGAAAAACTACCTCACAACGCCCTGCAATTGTTTCTGGATCAACAGCCTCAATCTGTTGGTTAATTATATGAGCCAGATGCGGGTAGAGATCCGCCAACGGTTTTCCTGCGCTACTCTCTCCACCTAAGTAAACCAGTTCGACTTCTGGATGATCCATCAATAGTCGGACTAACTGAACTCCGCCGTAGCCTGACGCGCCAACAATCCCAACGGGTACGCGTCTAAAATTACCCATAACTATGAAATCCTTTTTGAATCTGGAGAACTCTCATTACCAGTATTTTGCCGCTAAAGGCTTATTGCTGTTTCACTGTTACTGCCAAGAGCGATCATAAATCCTACTTTAGCCGCAGATATTTATCGGTATGTTATCGAATCTTTGCTTCTGGTGCTTCTGGAATATTCCAAAAGAGCTACAATCAAAAACAAGGATTTATTAAAAAAAATTTACCTTTGGTAGCTGGAAATTCTCTGTGTCGCAGCTTAACACGACCTTAAACCCAAGCTTTGTATTTGACTCGATTGACGCCGCCTTGGCTGACTTGAAAGCTGGTCGCCAGATTGTGGTGGTGGATGACGAAAATCGAGAAAATGAAGGCGACCTGATTTGTGCTGCTCAATTTGCTACCCCTGACATCATTAATTTTATGGCAGTGGAAGCCCGAGGGCTAATTTGTCTGGCAATGACGGGCGATCGCCTTGATGAATTAAACTTGCCATTGATGGTGACTAACATTACGGACACCAACCAAACTGCTTTCACCGTCAGTATTGACGCTGGACCTCACCTAGGGGTAAGTACTGGAATCTCGGCTGAAGACCGCGCCCGGACGATCCAAGTTGCTATTAACCCAGCAACACAACCATTAGATTTGCGTCGTCCCGGTCATATTTTCCCCATTCGGGCAAAGGAAGGAGGCGTACTCAAACGGGCAGGACATACAGAAGCTGCTGTTGATTTAGCCCGATTGGCTGGATTATACCCCTCTGGCGTCATTTGTGAAATTCAAAACTCCGACGGTTCGATGGCGCGGTTACCCCAGTTGATTTCCTATGCCAAACAGCACAATCTCAAAATTATTAGTATCGCGGACTTAATTAGTTACCGCCTCCAGCACGATCGCCTGATTAAGCGCGAAACTGTTGCTGATTTACCCACCCAGTTTGGTGTTTTTCAAATCTACGCTTACCGCCATACTCTTGATAATACAGAACACGTTGCAATTGTCAAGGGCAATCCTGCTGAATTTCAAGACAACCCAGTTATGGTGCGGATGCATTCCGAATGCCTCACTGGAGATGCTTTAGGTTCTTTGCGCTGTGACTGTCGGATGCAGTTACAAGCAGCACTGAAAATGATTGAAAATGCCGGACATGGTGTTGTTGTTTACCTGCGGCAAGAAGGACGGGGGATTGGGCTGATTAATAAGTTGAAGGCTTACTCGTTGCAGGATATGGGACTCGATACCGTAGAAGCGAATGAGCGATTGGGATTCCCCGCTGATTTGCGAGACTACGGTATGGGAGCGCAAATGCTGATGGATTTGGGGGTGCATAAGATTCGCTTGATTACCAATAATCCCCGTAAAATTGCTGGGTTGAAGGGATACAAGTTGGAAGTTGTGGATCGTGTACCCTTGTTAATTGAAGCAAACGACTACAATTCTTATTACCTGACAACAAAAGCGAAAAAGCTGGGTCATATGCTGTTGCAGACTTATCTGGTGACAGTGGCGATTAACTGGCAAGATGATCCCGAAGCAGTGACCGAACGCTACGAACGCTTAGAAAAACTACGGCATTTAGCGAAAAGTCATGACTTATTGTTACAGGAAGAAGCACGTCCTTTGGCGATCGCCCTGTTTGATAAGCCATCGTTAATCGTACACTTGGGTTTCGACCAAGCGAACGTTGCAACACACGATTGGTACAAGCAGAAAGGTCATCCTTATGTACAGGCGATTAGTCAAATCTTGGATCAACTCGTCAGTTTACCTGACATTGAAAAGCTAGAATTTCTGATGTCACCAGGGGTTGATCCTTTAAGTAACCTGCAAGTGCAATTGGATCGGCAGACGTTCCCCCTAGGGACATTGCCTTCGTCTATTTGTTGTGACCAGTTGGACACGCAAAAGATTTATAGTTTTAGTCGGTCTTATTGAGCTTTCGCTGCCTTAAACGATACTGTTGGCAATAATGTAGTAGGGTGAGCAATGCCCACCCTACAATGAAAAGTTTTCATAATTCGCCGACAACCTTTTATACCATTTCACTTTCAGGTTGCTACAAATCGGTAGCAGGGAGCAGAGGAGTACAACAGCACAACAGCACAACAGCAGGGAAGAATTATGTGTAGCCCTAACTAAGGAATTGGTATTAGGAGGAGAATTCAAGCCTGCCGGATCAAAGATTTAAGACAGTGGTTAATAACCAATACAGTTTGATTAACCGCGTCTGTGATCTGACGATCATGCTTTTTCGTGATCTGCGTTCGCGTAGCGGCTGCTTTGCAGCATCGTTCCTCACAGTCTCACCTTGACATTGCCCCTACCTTCTCGATAGAAGTTGCGGTGCTTCTTGCCCTTGCAGCAACGGCGCACTCACCACTTCGGCTAGTTCTGTACCCTCTGTCTTTAACAATGCTTCCCAATCAGCTTTTAATTCTGGATCATTGGGACGAGAGGTACGCAAACGGACTAGGGTGGCAATAGTGTCTTGCCAAATTCCAGCTTGTGCATAGAAATGGGGAAGCTGTTGTGGGCTAGCATTTTTGAGCTGTGTTGCCAGTTGATCTCCCGGTTGAATGCGTTTGATGGCTCCTTCAACTACGCGATCATGAGAACGTGCTTTGGGATTGCAAATCACTGAGAATGACCAACGATACTGCTTACCTGGTTCTAATGACGCCGTCGTTACGGGAATACTGACAACTCCAGCTTTGCCACTCGGTTTATAATATTGCTTGCTCAGAACATTACTTTTGTTTTCGTCCGAGATTACCAGTTCTAGCTGTGCTTGGGTAGAGGTTTTAGGAACATAAAATAGCAACACGGGATTTGCTACTGTTGTTAACCCTAGGTTCGCTTGAGGCATTATAGCTGTCAGACGTTTACTACCTGTATCTGCGAAGCATTGACTGTCCCGCGCGGCACCAGCGACACGTCTACCTGGTACTCCTAAAGCGGTTGGAGCCTTGAATGTTATCCGAGCTTCTGCAGGTGTAAAAGCGATCAGGACAGACGATAACCCTAATATGGCAGTCAAGGTGGCTGCTGTTAAAGAGCGGTCTTGTAAAAAGGTCTTCATAAGAATCACTGGTAAGGTGAAAACCTTGGTGGTAGATGCTTAAAAAAAGCTTACTCCACCATACGTTTTATAGCTAACAACAACAATATTATTAGCTATAAGTATTATACGGGGAGTTCCTTAGAGATTATGCAAGCAAAACTTTTGCTCTGATGTCTCCCAAAGCATGCTATAGCTTGCTCCTATGGAATTTTAGCAACAATTTGTAGAAATTTAGGAATATTCATGAACAACTATTAAAAGATTTGTACTTTACTGTCATTTTGCAACTTGACACGTAAGAGAAATTGCGGTTAGTTAACCGTAATACTACAATATCAAACCCTCACACCTTTCCCCCCTCTGAATTGATTTGTACCGGGCAGCGTTGGCACCGAGGGATTTTTGATGGGTGATGAGTACCAACATAGCTACATATAGAAGCCAAAACAATGATTAGTCAAGTTTCAGAAACAAAGATGCACTTCATCAGGTGGCTGCTTGCTATCGGCTGGCTGATGCTAATCTTCTCTTTATTTTACGATCCAATCTCACCTTGGTTGACACAACCCTACAGTATCGGCGCACGCATCTTTTGGACAGTCGTTATTCCAAGTGCGATTGTTATTTTGCTGGTGTTCGGTCATGAATTTTGGCGACGGATTTGTCCATTGTATTTCTTCTCCCAGATTCCACGGGCGCTAGGAATCCAACGCAAGCGTAAAACAGTTTACTCAGATACGGGTAGCGTTCGTTCGGAATTGGCAGGTATAGAAAAAGAGTCTTGGCTGGGTCGCAATTACCTATTCCTGCAATTTGGTTTGTTGTACTTGGGCTTGAATATCCGCATTTTGTTTGTGAATGGCGATCGCATTGCGATGGGGTTTTTCCTGCTATTTACGATCGCCTCAGCGATTACTGTAGGTTTTCTTTACAAGGGAAAAAGCTGGTGTCAGTATTTCTGCCCAATGGCACCTGTACAAATGTTTTTCACAGGACGACGGGGCTTGCTGGGCAGCGAAGCTCACCTCCAGCCACCACAGAGTATAACCCAGTCTACTTGTAGGACAGTTGATAGTTCTGGTAACGAGAAGAGTGCATGTGTCAGTTGCCAATCTCCTTGTATCGATATTGACGCAGAGCGTTCTTATTGGGAAGGAATTACCAGACCAGATCAGAAGCTAGTCTTTTACGGTTACTTCGGTTTGATGCTGGGATACTACGTCTTCTTTTACTTGTATTCCGGGAACTGGGAATACTATTTTTCTGGTGGATGGCTGTATGACCAAAACCCCTTAGGCACACTCTTGGGACCAGGATTTTACATCTTTGGTCGTGCAATTCCGATTCCCAAAATCATTGCAGCTCCCCTCACCCTCGCTGTTTTTTGCGCCGCTAGCTATTTCGCATGCGAATTTTTAGAAAGACTTTATAGAGCTTATCTGAAAAAGAAAAACAAATACCTTAATGAAGAACAAGTCCTGCACGTCTGTTTTGTTTTGTGTACTTTTGTATCGTTTAATGTCTTTTTTGTCTTTGGCATTCGCCCGATTTTAAACCTACTGCCAGATTGGGCGATCGTCGGGTTTAACATACTTGGCGTGCTCGTCAGTAGCTTATGGCTGGAGCGCAGTTTGGGGGGTAGCAAAGAGCGTTATGCTCGTGAAAGCCTGGCAAATAGTTTGCGCCGCCAGTTGAACAAGCTAGCAGTAGACTGGTCTAAGTTGCTTGAAGGACGTTCATTGCAAGACCTGATTCCTGATGAGGTGTATGTTTTAGCAAAAGTCCTCCCGGGTTTTAGACGTGTAGACCAAGTGCGAGTTTACCAAGGAGTTTTGCGTGATGCTCTAGAAGAAGGGAATGTGAGTTATGGAGAGAGTTTACACGCCCTCAAGGATTTGCGAAACCAATTGAACGTCACTGATGAGGACCATTACTCTGTTTTAGCAGAACTTGAGGTCGAAGACCCTACCTTACTCACTCCGCAAAAGCAACCCAGCCGCGAAAATAAATTGCGTATTGAAAGCTATCGGCGGGCGTTAGATTTGCTGATCCAAAAAATGGTGGAAAGAGGGATACCTCTAACAGAGGCCATTGATCGTAAGCAAAAGCAAATTCAGGCATTGAGACAGGAGTATGCGATTACTGTAGATGAACAGGAACAAGTTTTAGCTGAGATGTTTAATCAAAACGGCGTACTACTGCGGACAGCAGAAACACTTTTGGCTCAGTTGCAAGAATTGGCAGTACGCGATCAGATCCTGTACAACTCAGTAGTAAACCCCCAAGCGCCTGTTTATGTTTTGCTACGCAAAGCAGTGCAGGAGAAGAAAAAACTGATTGCCACCCAGTTACTCCGCATCTTAGAAATTTTAAAAGAATCTCCGGAAGCTCTCAATATTGCTCGTTCAACAGGCGTACTGGCGGCAAATGTGATTGCAGAAATTCTGGAAGTGAACGAAGAGCAGCCAAGCTGGCAAAAGCGTTTAAATCCAAGAGTTCTCGCTTCATTACGACAACAAGACCAGCTCAGCCCGCCTCTGCAAATATCAACACAACTTGGTATTGATGGGAACATTCATCAGGATCCACAAAAAAAACGCTATTCTCTGGATGTGACCAATCCTTTAACGAATATGCGTCTACCTCGTTCAGAAGCAATTCATCAAGTTTTGGTCGAACTCCTAGAGGACTTGGATCCCTTAGTGCAAGCTGCCAGTCTTTATGCACTGTATCAGCAGAATCCAGCAGTTGGTATGCAGTATGCTCGTCAAATACTGAATGTTAAGCAAAACAAAGATTCGCTTGTACAAGAAACAGCTCGAAGCATTGTTGGTCAAAGTCAGCACCAGAAGCAGCCTGATCATGTACCGACTTTGATTGTTCAGATCAAAGTCATGGGACGCACAGAAAGGCGGGTTTTCCAACAGCCGACAATTCAAGTCGGACGAGGACACGAGAATGATATTGTGATTTTGGATAACCGTGTTTCCCGACAGCACGCCATATTTTATTTAGATGAAACAGGAGTGAGTGTTAAAGATTTGGGAAGCAGCAATGGTCTGCGTATTGGTAAAGAAAATGTTCACGACCAGCAAAAGCAACTCAAACAGGGAGAAATTATTCGCCTCAGCAGTGGAGATGACTTGGTTATCCTTGTGCAATGGCAAATGCAATCCCCACAAGATCAGGCGATCGCCCACTCAGCAGGAACCCTAGAAAAGCTGTTATGGCTTTATGACAGCAGTTTCTTCCAAGGGCTGAAGGCAAATGTTTTGATTGAACTTGCTCGCAATGCAAGCGTGCGGGAATATCAGCCGCAAGAAGAAATTTGCCGGATGGGAGCAACTGCTGTTGAACTGATAGTCCTGATTGATGGCCAAGCAATGGTACTCTCAGGCAATACAGCGAATAATCAGACGATTTTGCCTGGGCAAACTATAGGTGAGCTAGAAGTCTTGACCCACAGCTATTATGTGGTAACAGTCGTAGCACTAGCGGAAAAGACTCGAGCCTTAGCTATCAAGGCAAAAGATTTCGAGGCGGCGCTTTCACATAATCCACCACTCGCGATCAATGTCTTAGAAATGGTCAGTCATCGTCTTCAAGAAAGTTTAGGGCAAGCTGCAGCTGTGACTCAACTTTAAAGATATTGCCGCCGTTCAAAGTCCATACTTTCGCCTTGGGCTTTGGGCGGCGGCGTTTTTGACTTTTGAGCCACACGAGCTAGGGTGGATATGAGTATATTGCAAAGACAAAGAGAATTTATATTCATTATTAACATTAACGTTTTTAAATACACATTAAGTATGCTTAAAATCAAGCTAGTAGATCCTAATACACCAGACCAGCTAAAAGACGTAGACTTAAAGCCAGAAACCAAGCCGAATCATGAGTGCCTGATTGGTCGCTTTGTGAACTGCGATTTAGTTCTAGACAGTGCTGAAGTCAGCCGGATGCATGGAAAAGTTTCCATGAAAAATGGAAATTATTATTTTGCTGATTTAGGTAGCAGAGGTGGTTCCCGGATTAATGGCGAAAAGGTGCAAATCAATCAAGATTATCTCCTCAACCCAAGCGACACGATTCAAATCGGTCGGTTTGTCCTGATGATTTCACAAATTGGGTCACAAGAAGACAAAACAGTTGTTGAAAAAAAAGGAGAACAACTCAGCTTTCGTCCGTCGAACTCTCAGGCAGTACCACAATCTTCTCCTGTCTCTGCCAAGAAATATATGCCTCTGGCGATGCTAGAACCAACCGAGTTGCAACGCTGGGTGAAGGGAGAGTTAACAGTGACCTGCATAAGTGTAATCGATGAAACAGATGATGTCAAAACCTTTCGCTTTGTGGCAGATCCTCCGGTATTGTTTACTTATAAACCAGGTCAGTTTGTCACCCTCAAGCTGGAAATCAATGGCAAACAGGTTTCGCGTTCCTACACTATTTCCTCAAGCCCCTCTCGTCCCCATACCTTAGAAATTACTATCAAACGTATTCCTCCTCCTTCCGCTTCGCCATTGGGGGAACCAGAAGGTTTCGTGTCTCAGTGGTTGCACGATAATATTACTGTTGGTAGTAAAATCAAGCTCTCAGGACCACTAGGCAAGTTTAGCTGCTTAGCCAACCCCTTCCCAAAAATCTTATTTTTAAGCGCAGGTGTCGGTATCACACCGATGATGTCCATGTCCCGGTGGGTGTGTGACACTGGTTCTGATTGTGATATAATATTTTTCCACAGTGCTCGTACTCCGCGTGATTTCATTTTCCGGCAGGAACTAGAACTGATGTCAGCACGACATCAGAATTTTCATCTGGCGGTTTCCACGACTCGTAGAGAACCTGGACAGACATGGTTTGGTTTAACTGGCAGGTTGGATGCAACCATGCTTCAAGTTGTGGCACCGGATTTTCGGGAGCGTAGTGTGTATGCCTGTGGCCCACATGGTTTTATGGACAACGTCAAAGGGATGCTGCAAGCTCTTGGTTATTCAATGCAAAACTACCATGAGGAAAGCTTTGGACCTGTGCGTAAGACTTCCAAATCTATCATTTCCACGCACAAGCAGACTGTGGTGGACAGTTCGAGTCATATTGTCAATCGTGAAATTAATTATAATTCAAAACAAAATTTTATACATTTACCCCGAGAAACAGTTTCTGACTCAAGTGTAAGCGATGCTGCAAGATATCCCACCAGCCAATGTTGTGTTCTTTTCTCTAGGTCGGGAATAGAAGTCAACAGTGATGGGGAAGAATCAATTCTCAATTTGGCTGAACAGCAGGGATTGAAAATTCGTAATAGTTGCCGTTCTGGAGTGTGTGGTAGCTGCAAGAAGTTAAAGTTACACGGACAAGTCAATTTAGAAGCCGAACCTGAAGGCTTGGACGAGAGTGAACGTCAGGAAGGCTACATTCTGACTTGCATCTCTTATCCTATTGGACGAGTTGTCATTGATGCATAATGATATGGAAGAATGGAAACACGCAAACCCTGGAAAAGGAAAGCTCCGAACTGCTATGATCCTATGGGCGATCGCCGAACGGGGCACAAGCATTGCCAATCGCACCGAGTTCCCGCTTTTTGGGCGATGCTCCCTTTGAGAGCCGCCTGCTTGCGAATCGCACATTTGTTGGAAATTTATAACAGTCTAAAAAATATAATAATTTTTTTTATATTAACTTGATAATTGCTTATGCTTGCTAGTTTAAAAAATCTACTGACACAGCCTGCGGTTTTTGCTAGCGCAATTGTAGGTGTGTTGCTGGTTACGGCTCAACAGTTGGGAGTACTAGAGCACCCAGAATTAATAGTTTTCGACCAGATGATGCAAAGGCGTGCAGATGTAAATCCAGATCCTCGCCTTCTGATTGTGGCATTTACTGAAAATGATATCCAAAAATTAAAGCAGTCATCGCCCAATGGCGATGTTTTGAGTACAGTCTTGAGCAAGCTAGAGCAATATCAAGCAAAAGTTATCGGTTTAGACTTTTTTCGTGATGTACCAGTGGAGCCTGGTCACAAAAAGCTCCTGACACGCCTCAAACAGAGTTCGCGCATTGTAAGTATTTGCAAACTTGGTGATGAAAGGGAGCCTGCTGTACCACCTCCACAAGGTGTAGCACCGGAAGGCGTAGGATTCGCCGATCTGTTGGAAGATGGAGATGGGGTGATTCGGCGGAATCTACTCATTGCTTCACCCGATCCCAAGTCAAAGTGTGCAACCCAAGCTTCCCTTGGATTTCAACTGGCTATCAACTACCTAAACGTTGTACCAAAATTTACTGAAAAGGGAATGCAACTCGGTAATACCGTGTTTCAACCTCTAGAACCTCATTCTGGGAATTACAGGAATCTTGATGCCCAGGGTTTTCAAATATTACTAAACTACGGTTCTAGGAAAAGCATTGCTCAAGAAGTCAGTTTCACAGATGTGCTGAGCGATCGCATCAATCCTAGTTTGGTCAAAAACCGTATTGTCTTGGTTGGCACAACTGCGCCCAGTTCCCAGGATATCCGCGTCACACCTTATAGCGGTGGCAACAAGCAGAACAATTCTGGCAAAATGGCTGGAGTTGTCATCCATGCTCACGTAGTGAGTGAAATTCTAGATGCCGTTTCAAACAAAAGACGACTGTTTTGGTTTTTCCCTGAGTGGGGAGAAATTCTCTGGATGTGGGGCTGGACTTTGGCGGGTGGAGTTCTGGCGTGGCGCATTCAGCATCCACTCGTTTTGGGGCTAGCAACGATCACTTCCTTAGGGATAGTGGTTTTAAGCTGTTTTGCTATCTTGACTCAGGCAGGGTGGGTACCAGTAGTCTCTCCGATTTTAGGGTTTCTTGTAGCCGAAGCGGGTGTTGTTGCCTACACGGCATTCCAGAACAAGCAACAGAAAGAAAAAGTTGCCCTGCAGATTCAAGAGCAAAAGGAAACCATCTCGCTATTGCAAGCGCTTCTCAGGGACGGTGGAAGTCAGGGAACGCAGACACAAGCGGGAATGGGTGATGGCTTACAACTACAAGCAATACTGAATAAGCGTTATAAAATCGTTGAATTGCTTGGTTGTGGGGGATTTAGTTATACCTATCTGGCTGAAGATACTCATCGCCCTGGGAATCCTCAATGTGTGGTCAAGTACTTGCAACCTGCTCGTAAAGATGAGGTCTTTTTAGATGTAGCAAGACGTCTTTTTAAAAGTGAAGCAGAAATTTTAGAAGTTTTAGGTCAACACGAGCAGATTCCACAATTGATGGCTTATTTTGAAGAGCGTAGCCAATTTTACCTTGTACAAGAGTATATCCAAGGGCATTGCTTAAATGAAGAACTGGTGCCCGGTAAGCGCTTTTCTGATGCTGAAGTGGTGGATTTCCTGAATGATGTTTTGCAGATATTAGACTTTGTTCATAGTCACGGTGTCATCCATCGAGATATAAAACCTAGCAACTTGATGCGCCGAGAAAAAGATGAACGAATTGTGCTGATTGACTTTGGCGCTGTCAAACAAATTCAGCCTCAGCACCCAACAGAGAACCCTACAGTCGCGGTGGGTACTGTAGGGTATGCACCTCCTGAGCAATTTATGGGACAGCCAAGGCTGAATAGCGATATTTATGCTTTAGGAATGATTGCTATCCAAGCTTTAACTGGGACACCTGCTAAATATCTGGAACGAGACTCTACAACAGAACTTATTTGGCGAAATTTTGCAGAAACTACGCAAGAATTAGCTGCGGTTTTAGACAAAATGGTGTCCTTTGACTTCCAAAGGCGATACCAATCAGCAAAAGAAGTTTTATATGCTCTGCAAAGTTTTTAACCGACTGGAGACTGGGGATTGGGAACCACCCCTTCGGGGAAGTCAAAATTCAAAATTCAAAATTCAAAAAAAGAATTTTACTTTTGACTTTTGACTTTTGACTTTTGAATTGTTTGGTCCCCAATCCCCTTTACAGCCAGTTGCCTACCAAAACATAGGGTGCCCAATAATACGGATGCTTGTACAAAGGATTCTTCTTCCACAACGACAGTTGAGCATCCTTTAAGGCTTGTGCTTTACTGATATCGGGTTTGCTTAACTGTTTGTAAAACTCACCCATGATGTCAGCAGTTGCTTCATCGTCTACAACCCAAAGCGACGCCAATGTACTACGTGCCCCAGCCTGGATAGCGACTCCAGCAATTCCCAATGCGGCTCGGTTGTCTCCTGCAGCCGTTGAGCAAGCACTCAGAACAAGTAGCTCAATTGCACCCCTTTGGTTGGTTGCTCTAGTTTTGAGTAAGTCACTCAACTCGTTGACCTTGACGCGACCATCAAAAGTCAAAATGAAAGTCTCTTCTGCATTAGAACTAAATTGACCATGAGTTGCCAGGTGAACCACTGGTGCATTCAACGATTTAACAGCCTCTTTAATAGCATCGGTGGTAAAGTCCTCATTAAGCAGCACGTCACTCTGGCGAACTGTTGATTTGATTTCCTTAAGTTCATCTTCGACAGCAGGGAGTGCCGGAAAGTTTGGCCTAGCTTCGCTGAGTCCACCCGCAATAGTTCGCCGTTCAGTGCGTGCAAAAGGTTGGGGGTTTAATAGCTCTAAACCTGGTGTCAGAGCAATGTTATATTTCTGGACAAGATAGCTCTTTCCATCATACAACGCCGCCATAGGGATGCTTCGCATCGGACCATCTAAGACAAACACCAAGTTTTTGATTTGGCGTTTTTCCAATTCCGATTCAATTGGTTGAATGATCCATTGATAAACTTCTTGGGACGGAACCTGAAACTCAAAAGTCGAGCGGGTTTCTAATTTTTGCCGCAGATCCTCAAGCTTTTGTTCAACTTCGTTTTGGGGTAGATTCTTTGTGTAGTTACGTAAGTACTGATTCTGATTCTGTTTCTGTTTAGTTGAGGAGGAAGGTAGCGAGACGATGACCTCCAAGCGATCCGGCAAAATCACTGGATAAATCACTGCTGCTGTGCGATCAATTTGGTCAATCTGGACGGGTGTTGCGTCTACACAAGCTCTGCGGAAGAAGTTGTCTAATTCTGCTACTTTGAGTGATTCTATGACATCTCTAGCTGTGTCAAGGTCATCTTGGCTAGTTTGCTTATTTCCTGACTGCAACAACAAACTCACTAGTTCGCGATAGATTGGCTCAACTTCTTCTTGAAAAGAATATTGCACCTCGCGCATGGCAACTAAATCGCCGCGTATAGACTTGAGGTTACTAACAGCTTTGGTGTATGCTGCTTTCGCTCCTGTCTGATCTCCTCTAGTTTTGAGAATACGACCCAACTGCCACTGCCAACGATAGCCAATATCCGGTGCTGGAATATTTTCAGCTAGTGCTGAGGCTTGCTGAGTGAGTTTTTGTGCTTCTGTCCACTGCTGAGTCTGCTCGTACAGTCCGCCCAAAGTCCCCAACGCATAAGCTTCAGCACGCTTATCTTGCAGGCTTTTGGCTTGCTCAACAGATGTTGCCACTATTTGGGCGATCGCCTTCCATTCTGGAATGTTGTTTGTTGTGATATTTTCTGCCGATGTTTCTTGTTTGGGGCAATTTACATTTACTCCATTTATTGCCGTTCCTGTTGCCTCATTTTTTTGCCTTAGACAAGCTAGAGTTTGGGCATAATTTATCCTAGCATAAACCGTCTTACGACTAGGTGCTAAGCTGTCAAGCTGAGATTGAATTTGAGGCAATAAAGTTTGCTGCAAGTTTTGGTAAGAAACCTTTTGCCCGGCTTCTTTGGGCTGTTCTTGTGGCTCTTCTAGAGATAACCGCAGTTGATTGATTTGCGCCACCACCCGAGTTGTCGGCGAAGCAGAAGACGCAGCAGCTTGTCCGTAATACTGCATCGCTGCATCAGTTCTTTGCAATGCTTGGGCTGTGTTCCCCAAACTCAGGTAAATTTGTGATACGAGTTCTCCAGAGTTGAGTTTAGAAGCTACATCCTTACTTTGCTCTAAGGCTTGTTTGGAACCAAAATTTTCTATTTCCTGTGGCTGTGGTTGTTTCTGTTGCTGTTGCTGTTCTTGTGGTTGTGTCTTATCTAAAACTCCCACGACTCGTAGAGCATTACCCAAGCTCAACAGTCCTTTTGCCTTAAGCAGAGAGTCGGGTTGCGCCTGCAGCCGTTTATTTATGTCTGTTAAACTTAGGCGAGCGCGACGGTAAAGCCCCAACGCTTGCAGTGCCTGAACCTGGTTAATTTTGCTACCAATCTCGCCTTCTAAATCCCCGTTTTTAGCGTAGAGGCTAGTTGCTTCCTCCCAACTGGCAAGAGCTTTTTCAGATTTCCCTTCGGCTAGTTGAATTTGACCTAGGTTATTAAGTGTTTGGGCGCGAACTTTTATGTATTCTTTAGAATTTCCCCGATTTTTTTGTAACAGATCCAAACTCTCTGCTATGGCCGTGTTTGCTTGGGGTAACTGTCCAAGCTGCTGATATGCCAATGCGGCATAGTTCAATGCTAAGGCTTGATTCAGGAAATCGCCTTGAGTTTGAAATGTTTTAGCTGCTTGTTGTAAAACCTGCACAGACCTTGAAAACTGTTCTGTCTGGTAGAGTTGCAAGCCTTGCTGCAACAGTTGTCTGCCATCCCTTTGCTGTACTACTTGGGTCGGCTGACTTTGTTGATGCGGATAATTGCTGCGATCAGCTGCCACAAGTGGGCTTGTAGCAACTGCAATTTGGGCAATTGCAGCTAGAAGAATAAGTCTAGACATAAGCTTTTAAACATTTGATTTTTATAGTGGTGGTTATGAGTGGTGGTTATGATTCAATCAGTACCAGCCGCGTCGTGGGTAGTAAATAGCAAAAAGAACCTTAATACTCGCGCTCGTCGCAAAGCGTCCCGTGAGAAATACGCTCTCTACCCATCTACCCAACTGATAACTGTTAAAATGATTGAGTATAAACAATGGAAAAATATAGACCCTTCTCTTGTAAACTTTCATCATCGCGTCTCACATCCACAAGAGGAATGCCGTAGTCAAATCTGGCACTTAAATTATTGCTTTGCCACAGTAATCCTACTCCTACAGAAGCGAGGTCACTAGCGTCGAGATTGGGGTTTCCAGAGCGATTCGAGGCTGTTCCATAGTCAACAAATGGAGTAATTTGTAACACGCCACCCACTTGGGGAATTCGTAAAATAGGATATCTTAATTCAGCAGATGCTAAAAAAGCATTATCTGTTAACAGCAGGTCTTGACGATAACCGCGTACCGTCCGTTGTCCTCCCAAACCAAACTGCTCTAAAGGGACTAATGCTCTGTCGGCTAATTGAGCATCTGCACGGAGTAGCACTATGGTATCTCGAGCTAAAAGCCGCACCCACTGTGCCTGTCCTCGCCAGGAAAAAAAGCGACCATCTGGTGAGTTGTCGTTGGTGGTAGCATCGAAGACATCTAAGCCAAAGCTAAATTGCGATCGCGCCGCTAGCACTTGTTGACTACTGCGCTGAGTCCACTCTTGAAAAAACCGCAATATTGATAAGCGAGTTTCTCCATCATCATTAGCTCCCGGTTGGGGAAATCCCACGCGGCGACCAACAAGCGATTCCAAAAAGCCAACGTCACTTTCCCGCCGATTTAAGCTCAGTCCGAGGGCAAATACTTCGGTGGGGGTTTCCACAATTGGTTGACGTAGTGTCAGAGCAAAATCTTGTGAGGTTCCTTCGATATCTAATACATCAAAGGGTTCTTCAATAACAGTGCTGTCTGTATAGTTATAGGCAAATTCCAACGTTCCATTATAGGCATTTATAGGATAGGTATAGCGGGCTTCGACATCGTTGCTACCATCAGTATTGGCGTAGCCGACACTTAAACTATCTCCCTGTCCCAGCAGGTTAGCTTGGTTCAGTTGAATTTGCCGCTGAAAGCTGCCAATACTAGGGTTACGATTGTTGTCTAAGCTAATTTGGGCAGAAAATGTTTTTGCCTCCGTCACAGTGACATCTAGCACATTACCACCAAGCGTTGATCCAGCCGCAAGTTCGGCAGAGATATTTTGAATTAATGGATTGAGCTGAAGCAGTCGCAGTGCTTCTAGCAATCTATTCAAGTTCAGGGGTTTGCCAGTAGCGATCTGCAAACGGCTGCGGACATAATTGGGGTTCAACCGCTTCAAACCTCTAACCTGGATATTTTCCAAGCGACCTTCCACCACCTGAATTTTGACGACACTTCCTTTAACGTTGTAGGTTTGCTCTGCTGGAAGGAAAGCCGCAGAGGTGACGTAACCTTTGTCGCTGTAAAGTTTAGTTATAGCTTCAGAAGCTTGGAGCAATTGAGCAAAGGTAATCGGTGTGTTGATGAATTGTTTGGTTGCCTCAGCTAGTTGTTCACGGCTGAATACAGTGCTACCAACCACTTCAAAACGCTCAACTTGGATAGTTCCAGGAAACGCATTCGGAACTGCTTCGGGAGTACGAGGAGTCTGGGGAGGAGATGGAAATAAGTTTTCTGGAGGTGGAAGGACTGGAGGTGTTTCCGGTGCGATTGGGGGATTTTCTCGTTCTGGTCGCCGGAATATGTCTGATGGAACCTGAGTTTGGGGAGTTTCAAATCCTGGCTGAGGAACCTGAATTGTATTCACCGTTTGTGCTGACAACGGCTGTTGCTGCCAGCTGCTAAATAGCATCAAGGTGAGTATAAATAGGCTGGACGAATGCCAGTTGTGATAGAAACTTGGGACGCTTTTATTTAGCATAACAACAAGCAGATACCGGAAAGTCATACAGATAAACGGTTGTAGCAAAGTGAGTCATAAGGACACATTGGTTTTCTTTAAAAGCCCAATGAGTCGTTGCTACAGTTAGGGCAACATTAGGATGAGAGATGTTCTCTATCCTAAAGGGGTTTTTGAGGAAAGCCTGTTTGCTAGTGGACGCAGAAAAGCGCTTAAATCTGCTACTTAGTGTCAGGTTTCCCTACACTACATCAGTAGTTTTAGCTGTTGCACAAACAGCAGAAACTATATAAATAATGACTATAGTGTATTCCAAAAGAATGCGGTTTCTTGTTAAAGAAAATATAAACAATCTTACTCAATAGGGATGGAAATCCCTTAAAAATTAGCCCAACGGTAGTATTTTACTGCTAAAAGCAGATTTACGCAATTCTACCGTGTTAAGCAGCAGGAGGCGAACCTGGTATTTTCAGGGCTGTATGCAAGTAGTACAATTCGTCAGAAGGCACAAATGCTATTTGTATAAGGTTTTTGTTCTTTTTAACGGTCAGATTATTTCCGCACCTGTTGTACTTATGCCGCTTTTTTAAAACTCAAAAGTCTTCTTGCCTTTAACTTTCGGCTTTTTTGACTGTAGTTAGTTACTTCTGCGGTGCCTCAACTAGTAAATCTCAAGTTTGGCTGCATTTGTTCAGACAACACTGGTAGCAAAGAGTCCGACTCTATATGAATTAAATTTGACTAAAATTGTTACGTATGTTAATGATGAGCAGAACTTGGTCAAATTCCTATGTGCAACCGTTACAAGTAATGCTTTTAGTATCTTTTTACAGAAGCAGAATGAGTGTTAAAAATATTAAAGACTCTTGCACAACAATGTTTAGATGTAGATAGATGAAACATCGATAAGTTTTATGGATTAAGCTTTCCTCTTTATCTAAAAAGTTGTTTATTTACTAGTAGTAATACGTTGGTATCGTGCAGTTAATAACACCTGCATTGTTGGAGGAGGGTGGTATGTCCAAAAAGAGTAGTTGTTGGGGTTGGTACTTAGGGCTGGGGATGATGATTGCTAGTGCCTACGTTGGCTGGGCAAAGTGTGCGATCGCTCAAATCTCCCCTGATGGCACTCTACCCAATAATTCCACCATCAACATCAACGGGAATATCTTTGATATCACTGGCGGAACCCGAGCAGGAAATAACCTGTTCCACAGCTTCAGAGATTTTTCCGTTCTTAATGGTAGTGAAGCTCACTTTAACAATGCAGTTGATATTAACAACATCATTAGCCGAGTCACAGGTTCATCTGTCTCGAACATTGATGGTTTAATCAAAGTCTTGCAAGGCAATGCCAACCTGTTTCTACTGAATCCTAATGGCATCATCTTTGGACAAAATGCCCGTTTGGACATTCGCGGTTCGTTTGTCGCGAGTACGGCGAACAGCATCAAATTTGCGGATGGCTTTGAGTTTAGTGCCAAGAATGCTCAAACTACACCGCTACTGACAATCAGCGTTCCCCTTGGTTTGCAATTTGGGGCGAATCCGCAAAGGATTCAGGTGCAAGGCGATGGTCAGGGGGTCAGGGGAACAGATATTTTAGAAGATACTCAAAATGCTCTGCGCGTGCAGCCTAATCAAACCCTAGCTTTGGTGGGCGGTGATGTCAGCTTAGAAGGAGCAACGCTCAAAACTGCTGGGGGACGGATAGAATTGGGCAGTGTTGCAGGTGAAGGTCTAGTCACTCTCACGCCCATCAACAAAGGCTTTTCTTTAGGTTATGCAGCCGGGCAAAACTTTGGCAATATTCAACTATCGCAAAAGGCGGTAGTTGATGCTTCTGGTGCAGGCGGTGGCGATGTACAGGTAACAGGTAGGCGTGTCTCTCTCAAAGGTGGTTCTCAGATTGAGGCAAGTACTTTGGGATCACAGGCTGGAGGAACTTTGGGACTGAACGCTAGTGAATTGCTGGAAGTGAGTGGTTCCGGGAGTGGTTTGTTTGTTGATGTTTACTCACGCGCAACAGGGGCGGGGGGAAACCTGACGATTAACACACCTGTGCTGCAAGTGAAAGATGGGGCAATTGTCAGTGCTAGCACTTATGGTGCAGGAAACGGGGGAAACCTGACGATTAACACACCTGTGCTGCAAGTGAAAGATGGGGCAATTGTCAGTGCTAGCACTTATGGTGCAGGAAACGGGGGAGACCTGACGATTAACACTGGTACCCTACAAGTGGAGAATGGCTCACAGGTTAGAGCTAGCACTTTTGGTGCGGGTAGGGGAGGAAATTTGTCTGTCATCGCTGACTCTGTCAAACTTTCAGACAGCTATTTGAGCGCACAAGTTCGCCAAAATGCTACCGGGAATGCAGGAGACCTCACAATTAAAACTGGTACTCTGCTAGTGGAGAATGGAGCACAGGTCAGTGCTGGCACTTTTGGTGCAGGGAACGGAGGGAAGTTGACGGTAGATGCCTCCAAAAAGGTAGAAGTGATTGGCACTTCCGCTGATGGAGAAGTTTCCAGTGGCTTGTTTACTCAACAAAATACAGAAGGTGCAACAGGGGCGGCAGGAGACCTGACGATTAACACACCTGTGCTGCAAGTGCAAAATGGAGCATTAGTCAGTGCTAGGACTTTTGGTGCAGGAAACGGGGGAGACCTCACGATTAAGACTGGTACTCTACAAGTGGAGAATGGAGCACAGGTGAGTGCTGACACTTATGGTGCGGGCAAGGGTGGAAATTTGACGGTAAATGCCTCCGAAAAGGTAGAAGTGACTGGCACTTCCGCTAATGGTCGAAGAGCATCATTGTCTACGGATACTGATTCAAAGTCAAAAGAGGCGACAGCGGGAAACCTGACGATTTACACACCTGTGCTGCAAGTGCGGGATGGGGCAATTGTTAGTGCTAGCACTGATGGTGCGGGGAATGGGGGGAATTTGACGGTGAATGCCTCCGAAAAGGTGGAGGTGACTGGCACCATACCCAATGGTCAAAGTGGCAGCCGTTTGGCAGCTAACACTTCAGGCACGGGAAATGCAGGAAATTTAACTATCAACACTGGGCGTTTGGTTGTCAAAGATTCACAAGTAGGAACTACGACTTTTGGTCAAGGAAATGCAGGAATTCTCACAGTTAAAGCTTCTGAAATAGATTTGAGCGGAGTACTCTTTGGCGAAACGGATGATTATCCTGCTGGCTTGTTTGCTCAGGTGAACTCACAAGGTACGGGGAGTGGGGGTAAGCTGAACATCGAAACTGGGCGCTTGAGTATCAGTAATGGAGCCAAAGTGCAAGTCGCTACTTTCGGTCAAGGTGATGCTGGAGATTTATTCATTCGTGCCTCGGAAATAGACATATTTGAGACGCCTAGAGCCAGATATACCTATTTTGCTGGAGGTATATATGCTGGTGTTCAAACAACCCGTGATGCTCAGCAAGCACCTAAAGGTTATGGAGGTAGTGTAGAGATAGTCACAAATCGCTTGACAGTTAGAGATGGGGGGACAGTCACAACAAGTACAGAGGGGCAGGGCGATGCAGGTACATTGAAAATTCGTGCTACTGAATATGTGGAAGTTTTTGGCAGATCCCCAGGCGACCTGTTTAATAGTGAAATAAGTGCTGCAACTACACCCCTAAGCACAGGTAATGGGGGTTTGTTGAGCATTGACACCGGGAAGTTGATTGTCAGGGATAGGGGTATAGTCACTGTGCGGAATGAAAGAAAAGACGGAACCAGCCAAGCAGGTAACCTAGAAATCAACGCTCGCTCTATCAATCTAGATAATGGAAGCCTCACAGCTACGACCAAATCGGGTAACGGTGGGAATATGTTCTTAACCGTAAAAGACTTGTTACTCTTACGCAATCAAAGCACAATTTCCGCTACTGCTGGAACTGCACAACAAGGTGGCGATGGTGGCAACATCAATATCCAAGCTCCCAATGGCTTTGTCGTCGCTGTTCCCAACGAAAATAGCGACATCACTGCCAATGCTTTTAGTGGCAGCGGTGGTAGAATAACTATCAATACTACTGCTAGATTTGGGCTTGTACTACGTAGTGGAACAGACATAGCGAGGTTGTTGGGAACAACTGAGGCAACCCAACTAGACTCAGGTCGGCTACAAACAAATGACATCACGGCGTTTTCTCAACAAAATCCTGACGTCAGCCAGTCGGTAAGAACTGTAGAAACCGATTTTAATTTTGAATTAGTGGAACTGCCCACAGTAGTCGTCGATACCTCAAACTTAATTGACACTAGCTGTGGTGCCCTTGCTAACGGAGAAGGTAATCAATTTACCGTTACCGGACGCGGCGGTTTGCCTCCTAGCCCATACGAACCCCTCAGTACTGATGTAGTTTGGTCAGATACTCGCTTACCAGCTACCACAGCCCGGCAGGATCGAGAGCAGACACCCAGCGCAAAACCAACTTCTAAACCTGAAGCTGTGGCAATTCTACCCGCCACTGGTTGGGTGTTCAACGATAAAGGTGATAAAGTCACGCTGATCTCTCATGCATCAAGTGCTGCCAGTTTGGGGTCTACTGCTGCTAGCTGTCCTCAACGGTGAAACCACACATTATTAGTTATCAGTATCAGTTATCAGTTAATTATTCTGACTGTTCACTGTTGACTGATAACTGATTCGGTCAGCGTGTTAGTGAGTTTACGCTTGTTGGCGAGAAGTGATATACGGTATCGTCAGGGGCAAGACGAATAGCTGTGTTATAATCTGTCATGGCTTTTAACATATCCCCTATTTCATGGTAAAGCTGACTGCGCCAAAGGTAGAAAAGGGCGTTGTCAGGATGGAGATGAATAGCTTGGGTATAATCCTCAAGTGCTCCCTCTTTGTCCCCTAGATTTTTGCGACGAAACTTAGCTCGTTCAGTATAGAGGTAAGCATTGTGGGGATGAAGACGAATTGCATTATTCAATTCAGCAACCGCTTGTTGAACATCTCCTTGTCGCCACGAAGTATAAGCTTTTTCAATGTATGTAGCCGGAGTAATCTGTTGACTAGCAGATGTGGAATTTTCAGTAGTAGTAGGTATACGTTTCTCTTCTCCTGTACGCACAGAATCTGCGGTGCTTGAAGAAGGCTTGCTCGAATTAAGACTCGAATTAAGAGCTTTATGTACTACACAAACAGTCGAGCCTAGGGCTAATATAATTCCAACTGTCACAAGTACTGCTGCAAAATCATTCCCAACACTGCTACTAGAGCTATGAAAGTCTTTTACATATTTTCCCACCAGAGGGTTTTCTTCGACTGTACTGGCTTCTGCCGGTTGGAGAACACCTGTACCAATGAGTCCTGCTGTAGTTAGCAGTGGTTCGGTAGCAAGGATTTTTTGCTTTATCATCTGGTGTACTCCACTACATTGCACAGCGTTTGAATAAGTAACATAACTAAAAAATAATTGATTTGATAAAAAAATAATTTAGCTAGATTACACTTGATTTTTCACCAAACTCTTTACGCGGTAGATCACCATAAAATCTTATTCTCCCAAAGTCGGTCTTATTTGACTTGTATAAATCGAACTAGTCCGAAGGAAAAATTATGACTCTATCTAAGATAAACTCTACCACCCTAGGGCAGGTATCACAGTATAGTCCCTGATCAACCATTATAGAAACTTGCGAGTTGATAAATAATAAAGTGAATCATAAATAAATAGGGTACGTTAACCTGGTCTGATGCACAGACTAAAATGGTGTGTTACGTTGCTGCTCGCCTTTGTCAGTAAGAAAAACTCTTGTATGAAACCGCCTAAGGCACCCTGTAAAAACTTAATAAAAATTTAATATTTTTTTATAATTGACCTGCTATAAAAAGATTTAGTTTCAATTTTAATCTTAATAGCAGCTTTGTATATATGAAGTCCTATTTCTCTACTTAAATGTTTATAAGCAAATGTTATGATAAAGAAATAAAACTGTCAAAGAATACAAAGATTATTGTAAGCGAATCGCAATAAACAATAATAGCCGTTCTCACTTGCATACACAACAAGGTGGGGCATAGCTTGTAGTGTATAATACTCGATTGAAAACGGCTATATATAAAGTTAAAGTTCGGCTTCCTCTAAACCTTTAAAGAAAAAGTGAAACTAGCGAGCTGCACAGGAAGCAGAATTTTGCAAAGAAGGGTGAGGATTATTCGTGGTTGCACTAGAGATGAGAGTGACTTGCCCTTTACCGTTAAATACCCAACCAGTCGCAGGGACAATTTTTACAACATCAGCTTGTTTGGATGGTGGTTTCACTGCGGTTACTTGTGAAGGTTGCTGCTGTGCTGTAATATTTGGAATGCGAGTATCTGACCAAATCACATCAGTGCTGAGGGGTTCGTTAGGGTTGGGAGGCAAACCGCCGCGTCCGCTTATGATAAATTGACCATTGGTTGCCACATTAGTAGCAGCACAACTAGAGGCAATTTGGGTTGAGGGATCAACTGGATCTGCGGGCAGTTCAACAAAGGCTTGGGTGGGATCAACATCCGATCTGTTGATATTGACTGTACCTGGCAAGCCAAACTGAGAACTAGCATCAATGTCATTTGTGTTTGGTGTTGACCTGCCCACCCTAAAACCGTAAATGCCAGAGGTTGTGATTGTAATATTGCCACCATTACCTCGAACGGCATTAGCAACGATATCATTACTTTGACCAGGAACGCCAACAATAATACCGTTGGCAGCGTCAATATTTATGTTTCCACCCTTAGCTTCGTTGAAAGCTTGTGCGGAAATCAAACTATTATTTTCCATCAACAGTTGGTCTACGTTTTGTAGCCTGATATTTCCCCCAACTTCTGCGTTAGTTGTAGCAGTGAGTTTTCCGTTGTTGAGGCGAATGTCGTTAGCTGTAATAGTCAAGCTTCCTGCTTGACCTAAACCTTGTTGACTCCTGACGGTCACTTGTCCACCATCTCGGACATCTAAACGAGGAGTTTGAATGTTCAAGTTGCCTGCTTTTCCAGAAGATGTGGCTTCAGCAGACAGCGTGCTGGGTACTGGTGTGGAACCAATAGTTCCTGTGCCTATCACTTGAACAGACTCGCTAGCTTTTACGTCTATATTCCCGCCTTCACCTGAACTAAGAGATCCAGCCCTGACTTCTCCTCCGTTTTGAATAACCAACTTCCCAACATCCAAGTTCGCAGTTCCTCCGTTACCAAAACCGCGAGTCTCTGCTGATATTCTGGCTCCATTTTCGACAGTAAGTACTCCGGTGTTGATGTTTAACACCCCAGCATTCTTGGTAGATCCTGTATCAGCTAAAACAAAAACTCCACTCCTATTTCTGTCGTCTGGTGTTGGTTGCGCTTGCTGTGAAGCTCCACTTAGGAAGATAGAATTTGGAGCATTTATGGTCACAGTTCCCCCGCTACCTTGACTCCGGGCAGTGGTTGATATTTGTGCCCCACCTAGAACCTCCAGCTTTGGAGTGTTAATAGTCAAATTTCCAGCATTACCTGTTGTGGGTTGTCCTGAAATTGTTTGAACTTGAGCAAACAAGCCACTGGGGTTGTTATTTGAACTCCTACCCTCCACCTTCACTAACTCACTGGCGTTTACTATCAAATTGCCTGCATCTCCGGCACCAAAAGTACTGGCTGACACCTGTGCCCCATCTCGGACAATCAGCTGTCTAGTATCAATTGTTAGTGTTCCACCTTTGCCTTTAGCTCCTGATTGAACTCGAGCCAACAGACCAGCAGGATTTTGAGCGGAGCCACCTGTCAGTTCTACTGACTCCGAGGCATTCACATTCAAATCTACTCCTTGACCACCATCAGTACTTGCTGATATTTGTGCTCCATCACGGACAATCAGCTGTTTAGTTTCAATTTGTAGGCTTCCTCCTCCCCCTTGGGCTCCGTTCCGGACTCGATTGAACAAACCAGAGGGACCCAGACTTGTAGCCCCTGCTAGCTCTAATTGCTCTGAGGCGCTTACCTTTACATTCCCTGCTTCATTTTTCTTAGTAGCAGAAACCACCTGGCTACCCCCGGTGAGGGTCACGTTCCTCCCCTGAATCTGGATATCGCCACCTTTATCGCTCTCGGTATTAACATAAGCTGCGTTAGATAGGCTAATGTCTTGAAAGTTTTGGATACCTTCGTAACCTAATACCCAACTTTGGTCTATTTGCTTGAGGCTAACTGAGTTATTACCTGCAACACTCCCTAACTCAATCCTTCCTCCTCGTGCTGTCAAGAAACCGCCATCTAGAACTACATCACCACCTACAAGTGCTAAGGTTTTCCCAGGTTGTACCTGTAGACCAACCTCACCATTGAACTGGGATTGATTTTGAATGCTTGCCGGATTTGCCCCAAATTGCAGACCCGTTGGAACACTTATAGTCAGCAATGGTGTTGTTTGGGTACCGTCTGTTCTAAACTCTGTGCCATCAGCAAATTTCAGGCTACTAGCCGTACTTGCAAAGAAAGAGCCGCCAATCTCCAACCGCGCTTTTGATCCAAATACAATTCCATTGGGATTAATCAAAAACAGGTTAGCACTACCGTTGGCGCGGATGAAACCATCAATATTAGATATTGACCCACCTGTGACACGACTAATTATGTTTTGAATATCTACAGCATTGTTAAAGAAAGCTCCACTATCAGTGCGAACAGAAAAATCCTTGAAACTGTGGAACAGATTACCGCCTGCTTGGGTTCCACCTGTAATGTTGAAGGTATTCCCGTTTATGTTGACGATGGAATTATTGGGTAGAGTGGTATCTGGAACAATCTGCGCTGTAGTTGGTTTAGGAGCTAACAGATAAGATAGAATACACCCGCTTAAGAACCAGAATTTTATGGTAGATGCTTGCATTGCTTGTTTTAGAGGCTTTTGCTTTAGAGTAGCTGGGTTGCAATATACATATGTGTCAACTTAAGCTCAAACACCCAATTTACCGATCGTTTTAGATCCCCCAACAGAGTTAAAAAGGGGGCTAAGGTTTTATTTCCCCCCTTTTTTAGGGGGGATTCAGGGGGGATCAAAAATCTCGATGGTACCTTGAAAAATGTTCCAATGCTTGTCAATAATTACTTTTAGCTTAAGTTGACACCAATGTGCAATAATATACTCGTCCTAGAGAAATAAAAATACCCATCTAGAGGTAGATTAAGAAATCAAATATCTATCTAAAGATGGACAAATTGCTGGGTTACACTCTCATAACGCACTTTCTCATCTAAAAATCTTCGGGAGTGTGGAAACCTTGTGTCTTTAGACCAAGGAGGAAACATGACTCGGCGTTATTTTTAGCCGTCAAATGCCTTTAGATACCATTACCGCCTTGGGGTTACTTGAATCGGTGTACTTTTGTGATGTACTTTCAATGGGACAGTTACCATTTCAACTCGTTCACCCCAACGGGAGAGCCAGTTCCCTACGGCGGGAAACCCGCCTTCTCCTAGCGGAGACGCTGCGCGAACAGGACTGGACTCACCTGTACGCATAATGGTTTGCTCCGTAGAGCCTCCCAATAGGGGTTAAGTTAGCTTCTCCCAAGGGGAGACGCTGAGCCCTGCGGGCACGCTGCGCGAACGCGAACGACAATGTTATTAGTCGGCATATCCATTTATACACTGGCTTAACCCATACACCTGTTTAATCTTCTGGTTCTAGAGCCTGGAACTAGCACTCTCCTTCCAGGGTAGGAACTTCAGCACTTGCCAATAACGTAGTACACGCGCGTACTGAGTCTGGTAAGCTAGGGCTTCAGCAAATGTTGAAGCCCCTGGATTGAATCCAGGGGTTGCTTACAACGCACTTACAACATAGCCCCATAAAAAAAATATAGCGGTTCTCCTAAGAATCACATACACCACTACGAATAATGTGAAAGTGCATGCACTTTCATTACAGCCGTGTATTGCACGTAACCGAGAAGCGCTATAAAATCTATGTTTTCTGTAGGGTGGGCATTGCCAAGAATATCTCAAAAGCCCATCAGCTTTTATGGACAATGCCCACCCTACGATTTGTGATCTAATTCTTTGAAGGGCGCTGTAAGCCATTCAAATTTATTTCATCTTGCGCTTTAGTAGTAAGCCTGCGCTCAATACTGCCAAAGCTCCTAAAGTGGCGCTAGGTTCAGGGACACTGACGCTAGGTTCAGGGACAGTAGTACGCCGCACGGCTACACCAGTCTTATATAATATTCCCCCAACAATATCTTGTGGAACCCTAGGACCTGCAGCAGTAGCAATTGTCCCGTCTAGCAAGCTTTTCTCCAGTATGTATGATAAATCGTTAACCGCACGTTTTTTATCAAAATTGCAATTACAAGGGTCGAAAATTCGCTGATTTATCTGTGCAAGAGAACCATCTTTTTTAGTTCCAGAGATAGTATATTCAATTATCTCTAAACCATCATAGGTTGGAATTAACTCTGCTTGCAAATTACCCACATCAAATAATTTTTCTTCTGGGGTAAAGGGGATTTCAAATAGAGCAAAACCAGAAGAATCTCTCACAACTTTTCCTTTTTCGTCCACAAGCAGCCTTCCAAAACCTATTTGATAATTTTCAATAGCCCCAAAAAAAACACCTACGTTGTCGTTTTCTGGTTTCAAATCAAGTATCAAGTTCCCGCCTCTGTCTTCATCAAACAAATTAAACTCAGTACGAACAGTTGGTGATGTCCCTTGATCGTATGTCTCACCCGTTTCTCTTCCATATGCCGATTGCATAAAACCTGACATTACAGGAACTGTAGCCAAAGTCATCGCCGCTAAGAACTGAATTACTTTCATCGTGGTTTACCTACCTGTACTATCAAGAAATAAAGAACTAACAAAAGCTTTCCATACAAAAGATTGAGTATCCTGTCGGAGGATACTACACTGATGCCAAGGATTATTTTTCTTCTTATTTCAAGAATTTACTACCCTTGCTCTGGTTAGATTACCCTATAGCTAACACACCGATAGATGCATAACTGAAACCTTTTACCCTATAGCTAACACACCGATAGATGCATAACTGAAACCTTATTCCTGGCAATCAGATTCATCAAATCACGCATTGAATCGTCTCCTGTTGCTGTTTCTTGATACAAGCTAATTGCTCAGTCATCACCTAATAATCAACTCCTCTTAACTTTCTTATAGAGGGTTGTTCTAACTGTGGCTAATATTGTTGAATTATCGGTGTTTTTGCAAAATAAATATTATTTACTTAGACTTTAGTGAAGCTCTTATTATTGTGGGTGGTCAGTAATCATTTTGATTGCAGTTATGTGTTCATACGGATATTAGTATGTTGCTGGCTGGTTTACAAGAATTCACTGAGTAACTTTATAGAAAAATTACAAACCAGACAATTTTGTCCGGGTTTTTTGCAAATTTTTAGAAAAAATAATCTATTTTATGAGAGAAAAAATTTACCAGTAGAAAAAACATATTTTCAGCTTGATGTCAATGAACAATCCTTATTTTTAGGCAGCATCCCAATGCATGCAAAAATACCCGGCGAATAGAATTCGCGGAGTTTACGGGCACACCAATCAAGTCCGCCTGCGCGGACTAATGACGCACCCTGGGTCGTCAGGCTTTGTTTTTGTAGCCCCAGACTTCCAGCCTAAGGGCAATTTACACATTTGGGATGTTTATGGTTTTTGATAAATTCAGGGCTTCCTAAACGCGAAGTTGTTTGTATACTTGTGGATCGCGTCCATACTTGGCTATTCGCTCCCGAAACTTAATAATTCCGGGATGAGGGTTGATTTCCTGCGCCTTTCGTTGCTGGTGACTCCACTCCAGCCAATCGGCAAAGTATTTACCAATTTCTTCCTTGGTGAGGGATTGGGGACTGGGGACTGGGGATTGGGAATTACCGAATCCCTAATCCCTAATCCCCAATCCCTCATCCTGATGCACGTAAACTTTATACATCCCTGATGACATCCGATTGTTCCGAAATACTAAAAATTCTGGAAAATAGTATATGTAGTCGAACATTTTAAGACTAACCCAATTTTCTCTTGGAAAATATGACTTCTACCTTCCTGGAACGCTTGCACAGTCCTACGCACCCAGTCATCGTCTTCGACGGTGCTATGGGAACCAACTTGCAAACCCAAAACCTCACGGCTGAAGACTTCGGTGGCGCACAGTACGAAGGTTGCAACGAGTACCTCGTCTACACCAAGCCGGAAGCGATCGCCAAAGTTCACCGCGACTTTCTCGCCGCAGGTGCAGATGTGATTGAAACGGATACTTTTGGCGCTGCGTCGATTGTTTTGGCTGAATATGACTTAACAGATAAGGCGTATGAACTCAACAAAGCAGCAGCAGAACTCGCAAAGCGCGTGGCTGCGGAATTCTCAACGCCAGAGAAACCCCGGTTTGTTGCGGGTTCTATGGGACCAACCACAAAACTGCCAACTTTGGGACATATCGACTTTGATACCATGAAATCATCCTTCGCTGAACAAGCGGAAGGGCTATGGGATGGTGGCGTTGATTTATTCATTGTTGAGACTTGCCAAGATGTGCTGCAAATCAAAGCGGCGCTGAATGCAATTGAAGAAGTTTTTGCCAAAAAAGGCGATCGCCGTCCGCTCATGGTTTCAGTCACAATGGAATCTATGGGCACAATGCTGGTGGGGACGGAAATCAACGCCGTGCTAACAATTCTGGAACCCTACCCAATTGACATTCTCGGTCTGAACTGTGCCACTGGTCCAGACTTAATGAAACCACATATTAAGTATCTCTCAGAACATTCGCCTTTTGTGGTTTCCTGTATTCCCAACGCAGGTTTACCGGAGAACGTCGGCGGTCAAGCTCATTATCACCTGACACCAACGGAATTACGCATGGCGTTGATGCATTTTGTTGAAGATTTGGGTGTCCAAGTGATCGGGGGTTGCTGTGGGACACGTCCAGAACACATTCAACAATTAGCAGAAATTGCCAAAGACTTAACGCCAAAAGTCAGACAGCCTCAACAGGAACCAGCGGCTGCGTCAATTTACAGTGTCCAACCTTACGACCAAGATAACTCTTTCCTGATTGTCGGCGAACGCCTCAACGCCAGTGGTTCCAAAAAATGCCGCGAATTGCTGAATGCGGAAGATTGGGATGGACTGGTATCAATGGCGAGGGCGCAAGTCAAAGAAGGCGCACACATCCTGGATGTGAACGTTGACTACGTGGGACGCGACGGCGTGCGAGATATGCACGAACTCGTGTCACGTCTGGTAAATAATGTCACACTGCCATTGATGCTCGATTCCACCGAATGGGAAAAGATGGAAGCGGGACTGAAAGTGGCTGGTGGTAAGTGCCTGCTGAACTCCACCAACTATGAAGACGGAGAACCGCGTTTCTTAAAGGTGTTGGAAATCGCGAAGCAATACGGTGCTGGTGTCGTTATTGGTACCATAGATGAAGAAGGAATGGCGCGGACTGCTGAGAAAAAGTTTGCGATCGCCCAACGTGCATATCGTCAAGCCGTTGAATACGGCATCCCAGCACACGAAATCTTTTTTGACCCCCTAGCACTGCCAATTTCCACGGGTATTGAAGAAGACCGGACCAACGGCAAAGGCACAATTGAAGCCATCCGCCGTATTCGTCAAGAATTGCCTGGATGTCATGTAATTTTGGGCGTTTCCAATATCTCCTTCGGGTTGAATCCAGCGGCGCGGGTTGTGCTGAACTCAATGTTTTTGCACGAGGCGATCGCTGCTGGGATGGATGCAGCAATTGTCAGCCCTAACAAGATTTTACCACTGGCAAAAATTGAGCAACGTCATCAAGAAGTTTGTCACCAGTTGATTTATGATGAGCGCAAGTTTGAAGGCGATGTCTGCGTTTATGACCCATTAACACAACTGACAACACTGTTTGAAGGGGTGACAACGAAACGCGACAAAGGCGTTGACGAAAATCTACCCATCGAAGAACGCCTCAAACGCCATATCATCGACGGTGAACGTATCGGTTTAGAACAACAACTCACCAAAGCTTTAGAAAAATATCCCCCTCTGGAGATTATCAACACCTTCCTGCTAGATGGCATGAAAGTTGTGGGTGAGTTGTTCGGTTCTGGCCAAATGCAGCTACCTTTCGTATTACAATCTGCGGAAACCATGAAAGCAGCGGTTGCTTACCTGGAACCGTTCATGGAAAAGTCAGAATCTGGCAACAATGCCAAAGGGACATTTATCATTGCCACGGTGAAGGGTGATGTTCATGACATTGGTAAAAACCTGGTGGATATCATCTTGTCGAACAACGGCTACAAGGTGATTAACCTGGGAATTAAGCAGCCGGTGGAAAACATCATCGACGCGTACGAAAAGCACAAAGCTGATTGTATTGCTATGAGTGGCTTGCTGGTGAAATCCACCGCGTTCATGAAGGAGAATTTGGAAGTCTTCAACGAAAAGGGAATTACTGTCCCTGTGATTTTAGGCGGTGCGGCGTTGACTCCCAAGTTTGTCCATCAAGATTGCCAAAACACTTACAAAGGTAAGGTAGTTTACGGCAAAGATGCGTTTTCTGACTTGCACTTCATGGATAAATTAATGCCAGCGAAAGTGGCTGGTGAGTGGGATGATTTGCAGGGATTTTTGAATGAAACCACAGATGGACACAGATTAACACAGATAGAAGAAGCTCAGGAGCTATCTGTATCCAGCAATGGTTCTGTATCCAAGGTAGAACCGCAGGAAGTTGATACCCGCCGTTCCGAAGCTGTGGCGGTGGATATCGAACGTCCGACGCCGCCTTTCTGGGGAACGAAACTACTCCAGCCGCAGGATATTCCTTTGGACGAAGTGTTCTGGCATATGGATTTACAAGCTTTGATTGCTGGACAATGGCAGTTCCGCAAGCCAAAGGAACAATCTAAGGAGGAATATCAGGCTTTCTTGGATGAGAAGGTGTATCCAATTTTGTCGGAGTGGAAGCAACGGGTTATTGAGGAGAATTTGCTGCATCCGCAGGTGATTTATGGGTATTTCCCTTGTCAATCTGAGGGGAATACTTTGTATGTTTATGAAACGAACCGCCAAGACGCCAAGGACGCAGAGGTAAGAGCAAGTTTTGAGTTTCCGAGACAGAAGTCTTTGAGAAGACTGTGTATTGCAGATTTCTTTGCGCCGAAGGAGTCGGGAATTATTGATGTGTTCCCGATGCAGGCGGTGACGGTGGGGCATATTGCTACGGAGTTCGCCCAAAAGTTGTTTGCAGATAATCAATACAGAGATTATCTGTATTTCCACGGTTTAGCGGTGCAGGTAGCAGAAGCGCTAGCTGAGTGGACACACGCCCGGATTCGTCGGGAGTTGGGCTTTGCGGCTGAGGAACCGGATAATATCCGGGATATTTTGGCACAGCGTTATCGCGGTTCGCGGTATAGTTTTGGGTATCCGGCTTGTCCGAATATTCAGGATCAGTACAAGCAGCTGGAGTTGTTGGAAGCAGGACGTATCAATTTGTACATGGATGAAAGTGAACAAATTTATCCTGAACAGTCTACGACGGCGATTATTGCTTATCACCCAGTAGCGAAGTACTTTAGCGCGTAACCTCACCCCCCTCCCCTCTCCTTAGTAAGGAGAGGGGTGCCCGAAGGGCGGGGTGAGGTAATTAAACGGATGCCAAAGCTAAATTGATGTGATTAGGTTGATATATAATATCAGCTTAGTTATGTAAAATGACCAAACTATATAACAAATCCTCTGAAAAAGAAAAACGGCGACAGCTACGCCAAAATATAACAAAAGCTGAAAAGCTTCTTTGGGATAAAGTAAAAGATAGACAGATAGAAAACTGCAAAATTCGTAGGCAGTACAGTGTAGATAAATTTGTTATAGATTTCTATAGTCCTGAATTGAAGCTAGCGATAGAAATTGACGGTGAAAGTCATTTTGAGAATGGTGCTGCTGAATATGATAAAGAAAGACAAGCATTTCTCGAATCAGCAGGAATTACATTTATCAGGTTTACAAATAATGATGTGTCTAGGAGTTTGTCTGGTGTTTTAGAAAGTATTGCCCAGAAGATAAGAGAGTTAAGAGATAACATGAACCAAGTGAGTTAGTAATTCAGCAAACAGTTCCAGACACGACTTGCCAAAATCGCAGTACAACGCCATCAGGTAAAACTAATTGTATACGACCCTATTATGGAGGTCATTGTACAGTGGAAAATTTAGAGCATTATCGCCAATGTATCCAAACCATTCTAACTAAACACGCCAGCTTTAAACCGAAGTGTGGAGATGTAGAAACAGAATTAATTTTTGATACAACACACGATCACTATCAGTTAATGTATGTTGGCTGGAATGGGTTAAGTAGGGTGTATCACAGCGTAATGCATTTTGATATTAAAGATGACAAGATATGGATTCAGCAAAATATGACTGATGTAGACTTAGCCCAAGAACTCCTTGAGATGGGAGTAGTAAAAGAGGATATTGTGCTGGGTTTACAGCCGCCTTATAAGCGTCCGTACACGGGATATGGGGTGGCGTAGGTGGATCATGGGAAGAGGGTTCAACTGATGGTAGGTGAGTTACGGGTGTGCCTAACCCACTCTAAAAACTGCAATCATTGCTTATCATCCTCTAGCATTGTATTGACGCCCAACAAAAACACCAAAAATTGACTGATGAATACTGCATCGCTGTGACGTATCAGAGTTTAACATTACTATTATCGGAAGATGCCCAGGAGGAGCTGTTAAGGAGTAGTTGATGTCAGAGTAATATACCCAGTCGCCCTCCTTACGCCAGCCAACAATATCGCCAAAGTTTTGTGCAATTTCTGTATTATAGTGTGGGTAAGGTCTACCACCAAGGCTTTTCCAAATACGCTTTTGTACGCTAAAGCCAAATCTCCCGTTGCTGTGCTTTAGCCAAAGATTATTGATAAGATTTAGGTCTTTCTCAGGAAGCACTCTAATATGTTCGTCGCTGAAGTAGTTAACGAACAATGTATATCTGTATTGGGAACCCTCTGGCAGTTCTTCTCTAGATAGCTGATGTATAATCTTTTGTGTTTCTTTATCAGCTTCTTTCCATTTCCTTTTCCGGAGTAATTCCTCCAGTTTCTGCAGATTACCCCCTACTACTTCGGTGAAATTCTTAGAAGAAGTATAACTATAAGTTGTAGCTCGTTTTACTACTTCTCTCGCCGCCTCAGTTTCATCATAGGCTTTTGCTGTAACACCAGTAAAAGATTTTCCCCACTTAAAAAGCTTTTCTTTGACTTTCGATTTTCTACGGGCTTGTTCCGCTAGTTCACTGGCAACTTGTGTCTCAGCATTTTCTTCACTGTATCCCTGATTTTTGAGTTCAGTTATTAATTCACGAATCTTAGTAGCCACATCTGAAAAATCTTGATTAATGTAAATACAATCCCCTTGTATCTCAATATTGTCACCATGAATACATTCGTTATAGTTACCTTCTGTATAAATAGTGCGAGGCTCAGTTGTAGTATTGTTATCAGTAAAGCTGCTGTCTAAGTTGTTTTTTGTGCGTTTAACTCTACAAATGAATAAATAACAACCTACTCCAAACAGCAGTATGCCAAGAAAATATAAAAAAAGATTTTTATAGTTTTGTAGAACATAATTTGCAGCGACTTTTAAGCTGTTATAAATAACCTCGAAGGCAGCGTTAGCTCAAACTAGACTCAAAAAGCAACATATTATCTTCTCTGCCAACGAGAGCCGATTATTCAGAAGACAGAACTGTCGTAATATTTGCTTGATTTGACTTTTCATAGTTCAACTTCTGAGAAGTGCTTCATGGCAGAGGAATACCTGATAATCTCAAAGCTAACTTAATCACCTGTACCGCAGCTTCCCCTATTACACTATTTGCAGCAGCATCACGCACATACTGCCCCAACTTGATCAGTTTTCCTTTGGCTTTAGGGTCATTTTTAGCTTCATTTGCCCAATCATTGGCAACTTTCTGTTGAGCGTCTGTTGAACTATATCCCTTAAATTGTAGTTGAGTCAGCAGTTGTTGTATCTGAGCAGCAGCTTGAGATAAGTCCTGACCCATGTTGATGTAATTGCCATGTACTTGTATATAATTTCCTGGTATGGATTGGTTAAAATTACCGCCTATGTTGCCTATGTTATAAGTATTACGGTTTTCGTCGCCCATGTAAAAACTCTCTAATATGGATTCATAAAGTTATACTACATGAGACTAATACCAGTTTAGGAAAATACTATATGTGACTAAAATCACAACTCCGTAGGTTACATTACGTGAAGCGAAGCTCAACTGAAATCATTAAAAGCATAACCTACCAGTTGTATTAATTGAGAACAATAGAATGCCCTTATAAAGATAATCCTGTTTTTTCTGGGTTTGCGATCGCCTCTTTGAGACAGCTCCTCTGGAGGTTCGCCTGAAAACTTTATCTGCGCTTCAACCAACTAAATACTTCATCAACGGATAGTATTAGATTTATACCTTCTAATACTGGTAAAACATCTGCTCCAGCTAATAAATCAGGCAGGCGATCGCGATGATAAATAAAGATAGAGCGTTCACTCGGATCAATCAACCATCCTAGTTGGCTGCCATGTTTGAGACAATGTAGAATATTCCCTGTTACCAATGAATATTTTTTCTTTCTTTATGGCGATTTGGAAACCCAAATTTATCTGTACCGCACATCTGTCTAGTACCATGACCATTAGATGTAATCAATAATGGTTTAATACCTTTGATATTTAACGTTGGAGTTGATTGACCAACACAAGCTGCATCAATCCAGTGACTTTTGGGTAATCCAAGACTTGTTCTGTTGAACTTTGTTAGCCCTCCCGAACCACATTCAACTGGTAAATCCGTTGATTTCAAAACCTCTAGAAGCTTGTATCTGGTAGCGTTGACTGCTGCTGCATCAGCTAGTGGTTTCTTGGCTTGCAACAGGATTTTTTGTAACTTGCCAGGGTCTTTTTTGAGAAAGTCTCTAATATCTTTAGTGCCTTTTTTGATGTTGCATTTTTCGCAACTCAAGGTAAGGTTTGTAATTGAATTAGAGCCTCCTTTTGAACGTGGATGAATGTGTTCAATCTGCAAAGGTACGTTTTGCACCTTACAGTAAGCACACTGCCTATTCCACTTTTCAAGTAAGTATTCTCTGGTTTCATAACCAGCTAATGTTCCTTGTTGGTATTCCTTACCTTCGATTTCCGGATTACGCATCAATTGCATATCAAACTTGACTAACTCGGTGCTAATTGCTGTGATGGGCGCAAATTTGTGTAACCTGTTTACCCATGTTTCAACATTATGAACCCGACTCATTAGGCTTTGGGGTAGCCATCCCTCTGCTCTAGTTCTGTTGAAAAATCTAGGTTTTCTGTAACGAGTTTTGCGATTCCTTCTACTTCTACGTAGTTGTCTACGAGAGGTGAGAGATTCCCTAATTGCTTCAGCACACCTTGGGTGCAGCAGGGCAAGGAGTTTTGGTTTTTGAGGCGGATGATGGTTCGCCGCAAATCGTCACAGCAGCACAAATCGCTCAGAATTTAGAAAGTTGTCGCGTGCCGATTTTTATCTTAAACGCTTGCAAATCCGCGACTGAGGGAGAGGAAAAATTTTCTTCAGTGGCGACGCGCTTGGTATCCTTGGGGGCTAAGGGTGTGGTAGCAATGGCTTATTCTGTGTATGCTCAAGCTGCTAAACATTTCATGGGGCGGTTGTATGGCGAGTTGGTACGGGGAGAGAGTCTGGAGTACGCGGTAGCTTTAGGACGCAAGGAACTTGTGAATAAGCAACTGCGCCCTAGCCCGAAAGGCGATAAGCCACTGCAAGATTGGCTGGTACCAGTGTTGTATCAGCAGGAATCCTACAAGCCCTTTACTCCGGTAGAGGATGATATCGAAGATTACTTCGAGGAAGTTGTGAGCAACTTAGTGGAGTTTCCACAGGAAGGACGCTACGGCTTTATTGGGCGAGATTACGATATATTGCGTTTAGAGCGGGCGTTTCGCCAAAACAACATCGTGCTGTTGCAAGGTATGGGCGGTGTGGGCAAAACTGAGTTAGCCTGTGGTTTTGCGCGGTGGCTGGATGAGACTCAAGGACGCTCTACAATATTCTTTACTTCTTTTGAACATGGCGCAACCCTGAGTCGTGTTGTCAATCTTGTGGGTAGGAAGATTTGGGGAGATAAATTTTCCCAGTATCCGGAAGAGAAACAAGTTCAAGGGGTACTCAACTATCTGAAAAAAAATCCTTGTTTGCTGATTTGGGATAACTTTGAACCAGTAGCGGGATTTCCTACAGGAAATGAGCCGTTATTGAGTGCAGATGAGCGAGAGAATTTGCAACGATTTCTCAAAGAATTGCGCGGCGGTAAATCTTGGGTATTGATTACCAGTCGTCGCGAGGAGTCTTGGCTGGATTGTGCGTACAGTTTGGTGAATTTGGGGGGACTGCAAAAGCAAGATGTAGAGGAGTTAGCGGCGAAGATTTTGGAAACGGCGGGGGTAGATAGGAAGAATCTGCCAGCAGAGTATTTGGAGTTGTTGAAACTTTTGGGAGGACATCCGCTGTCGCTGCGGGTGGTATTGCCTCATTTAAAGACGCAGAGTGCAGTGCAGTTGATTGAGGCTTTGCGGAAAGGACTAGATACTTTCTCTGGTGCAGAGGAAGAAGGAAGAGATAAATCCCTCACAGTGTCGCTGGATTATTCCTTTGCTAAGTTGTCGGAACAAGCGCGTCGGCATTTACCATTTTTGGCGTTGTTTTCTGAGCGAGTTTATGCTGATTTGCTCAATTATTTATCATCAAATCGTGATGACGAATTTGGACAAGTATATCAGGCGGTGTTTGGGGAAAACTTGCAGATAGCTGATTGGCTCAGGTTACTCAATGAAGCTGTAGCAGCAAGCATTCTAGAACATCTGGGTTCAACTATCTACAAAATTCACCCAGCACTGCCCTGGTATTTACGTCAACAGTTAAACTCAATAAGTTCGCAGGAGGTAATCAGTGAACTGGAAAAAAAGTTGCTGGTTTTTTACGCGATGTTCGCGGATAGATGCAATAGAGAACTAATCAGCAATGCAGAACTGGCAACCTTTGCGCTGCAAGTTGAAGAACCGAATCTGTTGCAATATTTGCGACTTGCCGAACAGCATCAAGAATGGGCTGAAGCACAGGCAATTCTACAAGCTTTGGCAGAGGTGTATGAGCGGTGGAATCGTCAACGAGAATTTAAGTCACTGCGAAAACGAGCGCTCAACAAAATTGGCATCCACTTGGCAGATGCGAAAGCAAAGGGTGAAAGTGCTTTTAATTTCTGGAAGTATCTGCGGGGAAATGAGGCTAACGAGGCACTTCACAAAGCTGACTTAGAAACGGCGAGGAAAATCTATCAAGAAATTCTGGATGAACTGACGCCTTTAAATGACTCCTCAGTGAATGACACGATTGCTGTTTGCTATCACGAGCTGGGCATCGTAGCCCAGGAGCATCGGCAGTTTGAGGAGGCGCGCGCTTATTACCTCAAAGCTTTGAAGATTAAAGAAGATGCTGGGGATTTGTACAACGCTGCTAAAGGATATCATGAACTGGGCATCGTAGCCCAGCAGCAACGGCAGTTTGAGGAGGCGCGCGCCTATTACCTCAAAGCCCTCAAGATTAAAGAAGATGCGGGGGATTTGTACAACGCTGCTATAGAATATCACGCACTGGGTATGGTAGCCCGAAAGCAACAGCAGTTTGCACAAGCGCGCGCCTATTACCTCAAAGCTTTGAAGATTTTGGAAGATGCGGGGGATTTGTACAACGCTGCTATAGAATATCACGAACTGGGCATCGTAGCCCAGCAGCAACGGCAGTTTGAAGAGGCGCGCGCCTATTACCTCAAAGCTTTGAAGATTAAAGAAGATGCTGGGGATTTGTACAACGCTGCTGGAGAATATAACGTATTGGGCAACGTAGCCCAGCAGCAACGGCAGTTTGAAGAGGCGCGTGCCTATTACCTTAAAGCCTTTGAAATTTATCAGCAATTCGGCGATTGGTATAGAACTTCAATAACATTCAGAAATTGGGGCAGACTATTAGAAGCCCAAGAAAATTGGACTCAGGCGCTGAAAATTTCCATTTACATTTTAGCCATTGACCTAGAGCATAACCAAGAGTGGATTGAATCAGATATCAATGATTTAGGACGAATGCTCAAGCAATTAGGAGAAAGCCAATTTAATGCAATTTGGCGCGAGTTCACAGGTGAAGATTGTGCTGGAGAAGTGCGCGAGGCAATTTGGGCAGCGCGGGATACTCTAGAAGCACAGTGATAGGAGAAATATTATGCAAGCTTACAAACTCAAGGGTAAAGTCGATACAGCAGGTAACTTGGTGATTACCGAACCCGTTCAAATCCCACCCGGAGATGTGGAAGTGATTGTCTTGCAGGCAGTTGAAACGGCTGCTAATTCCACAGTTCCAGAAACCGAGTCACAGCCAGAAACACCCAAGAGAAAGTCAAGAGTGAAAGCATTTGAGGGTTTATTTGAAAATGCTCCTCCCGTTCCACCTGACTTTGATCCAGAGCAGGCTAAGTGGGAGTATTTAAAGGAAAAACATAACTTGTGAAAGTCCTGCTAGATACAAACATCATTCTAGATGATGCTCTTGAACGTGAGCCTTTCTTGGAGGCGAGCGAACAAGTTTTAGTACTGATTGGGAGGCAGAGCCTCCTATTAGGCATTCCCATGCAGAGCATAGGAACGAGAGAACGAGAGATACTATCTTCATTTAACTGTATTCGATATCAATAATATGGAAACCCAACTCACCAGCAGCGAAATCAAGGAAAAGCGGCAATTGTTACAGGATTACAGCCCTGCAATTGAGGCGTTGGCTATCTTAGAAAAAAACAACGGTAGCCTTGATGCCAGTTTTGATGAGCTGTGGGAACAGAAAAACGGCATTCCAACTTATGGCAAAAAATCTCTTTGGCAAGTCACGCTTGGTGAACTTCGCAAGGAACTCTGCGGTGACGGTGGTTTTCGCAGCAAGGTAAAAGAATACACTAATAACCCAGGTAGTGCGCCTTTGTTGACGGGGTTAATTGTCTCGCTTGTAGGTATAGCAGGAGCACACGGGTTGCCAATTGACCCAGCGATCGCCACTATTATTGTTTTATATATTGTCAAAATCGGACTCAATATTTTTTGCGAATATACTCAGGCTGATAATAACTAGGGAGTGGGGTGATTGAAGTTTGTTTACTTATCGTATTAGCAAAACCCCACCCCGCCCTCACGGGCACCCCTCTCCGCAGGTTCGGAGAGGGGATGGGGGTGAGGTGATACGCATGAAGGCAGTTGAGTATAAATCTACACAGAAGCTTTCAACTGTTCCTCAGAAACCCAAGCACCGTGGAACCCATATGGTACTCGCTGGGGAATTAACACCCGCGCCACTGGTTCACCTGTGATATCCTGAGCATTAACCACCACCAGTTCAGAAGTTTCCTCTACGGTATCGTAAACAAAAGTCACCAGCCAGCCATCATCTTCCGCTGTTGCACCAGGACGCGGTACAAATACAGCTTCACCGCCATAACGTCCCCTTCCAAATTCATGGGTTTGGGACTTGTCAGTGCTGAGGTCGTACTTAATGATACCCTCGAACAAAGGCATGGAACCTTTTGCCGCTTTAGCAGTGTATCCGTATCGGGTTTTTTGTCCTAACAGATTTTCATTGATACGGGGAAATTCGGAGGCGATATCATCCAGCATCTCTTCGCTGACTTTGCCCGTTTTCACGTTAAACCGCCAACGATGCAAGCGGGGGATATCTCCTTCCGAATCAGTGTGTGTGTCTTGCGGCACATCCAAAACAGTGGTAGAATTCATGCGACAAGCAATCAGCACGACCTCGTCTCCTTCTTCGTAGGCATTGAGAGTGTGGAAGATATAGCAAGCAGGGCTCTCAAACCAGAGAATGTTACTGTTATTACCGTAACGGGGAACAATACCAAAGCGACTGGGTTTGTCGCGCTCAAACTTCATCATTGGTTCGCCCCGTTTCATCCTTTCCTTACTGAAAGTCAGGGGTAAATCCATAAAAATTGTGTAGTCTTCAGTGATGGCAAAATCGTGCATCATCACCGCCGTTGGTATGTCAATAGGTTCCGTCTGCAAAAGTTCGCCTTCTGGTGAAACAACGCTGTATTGCACGTATGGTGGTGTAAAACCGTAACCAAACAACATCATCTCACCCGTCACTGGATCTACCTTGGGATGAGCAGTCACCGCTGAAACCAGCTTGCCATTGTAGGTATATTCACCAATTGTCTTTAACTCAGGAACCCTAATTGCGTGAGGCGCGCCCCCCTCCCACAGCGCTAAGAGTTGACCTGCATGCCATACAAGAGCTGTGTTAGCCGGATTCTTGATTGGTTTGGGAAGACTGTTCTTTTTGGGCGGTTCTAGTAAGCCAGTCCAAACAGCTTTACCCACTTCGTTCTCGATTTTCCAGGCTTTTGTCCGCACATAACGGTTGCGATAGGTGGCTTTGCCGTTGCTAATTCGTACCCCATGCAACATTCCATCTCCATCAAACCAATGATACTTTCCGATGGGTGTCCATTGGGGATTAGGACCATTGCGCACGAACATTCCTGATAAGTCGGGAGGTAGTTCACCTATGACTTGCAGAGTGTTAGCGGTGATTTCTTCATCCACTGGCGCAAAATTACCATCAAGATAAGGATTGACTTTTGTTGTTGCCATGATTCCTGTCCGAAGCTGAAATGACTATATTATCGGCACTTCGTTATATTAGCCATAGCCCTTACTATAGATAACATTTCCAGGAATTTGAAACTGCCAATAGTACATGGGAGTACAAGCACGACGTGTGTGGTAGGCAAAGAAATAACTCTTGACAGATGACAAAGATGTAGAGACGCTTTCATTCAGCGCGTCTCTACAATGACAATGACTAGTGACCAGTGAGTAATCTAAAATCTCAATAGCTATGAGTCTAACTCTTTATTTCCTCCGTCATGGACAGACACAATACAGCCGTAATAATTTCTTCTGTGGTTCGATAGATCCAGAACTTACGCCAGATGGCTTGGAAATGGCTAAGGCTTTTGCTGCTGCATACAGTTCTACTCCTTGGAAGGCAATTTTTTGCAGTCCTATGGGACGAACGCTCGCCACAGCAAAACCTTTGTGTGAAGCAATAGAAATGCAACCACAACTGCGGGATGGCTTGAAGGAAATCAACTATGGCAAATGGGAAGGCAAAACACCTGAGACGGTGAACCTAGAATTTCATGATGATTATATTCGCTGGTTAGCAGATCCGGCTTGGTATGCGCCAACGGGCGGGGAAATGGCAGTTGCGATCGCATCTCGTGCTACCCAGGTTATTGAAGAAATCAAGCAACTTTACAGTAGTGGCAATGTTTTAATTGTTTCCCACAAAGCAACTATTAGAATTATGCTGTGCAGTTTGTTGGGAATTGATGTGGGACGCTTTCGCTACCGATTGGGATGCCCAGTTGGGTCTGTCAGTGTTGTAGAATTTGGCTCACATGGTCCTTTATTAAAGGCGTTGGCTGACCGTACTCATTTTAATGAGCGGTTGCGTAATTTACCTGGGACTTAACTGAGATATGGCAGGCAAGATGCCTGCCCCACAAGAAAAGACTGAATATAGCGCTGCTCACTTCGTTGCAAGACATTCGGAACCCCACCCCGGTTTTGTCTTGCGCCAAAACCTCCCCTCCCCGCTTGCGGGGAGGGGATTAAGGGGTGGGGTTAAAGCGTACTGCATCCAAACGAAAATCGCTATATTATTGTGGGGTGAGCGTCTCGCCCGCCCTAATTCACTCAGCTTCGCCAATGAGGGTAAACGCTGCCCAGTCCCGAGGATGGTAATGCTTTTTCATTGTTGACAGCATAGCGTTTCGCAATGCAACAGCTTTATCTGGGTTTCGCCGCAGATTTTGATAAAACTCCGTCATCAGCATTGCTGTAGAATCATCCGACACTGCCCATAAAGATACGATAATACTGGGTGCGCCCGCAGTAATCAAAGAGCGAGACAAACCGATAACACCATCGCTTTTGATGTCCCCTCTGCCAGTATCGCAAGCACTCAAAACTACTAAATCAGCATCAAGTTTCATGTCGAAAATTTCACTGCTTGTCAGCAACCCATCATCTTGACCAGAGGGAGCAAGGGCAATCGCTCCCGGTACGCCCAAGCCTTGTTGCCGATTTGTTTGGCAATGGGTAATGCTTGAGTATAAAACTCTAAGGCTTTCGCGTACTGACCCAGCTTGTAGTAAACTAACCCAATGTCATTAAGGGTCGAACCTTCCCCCGCCTTGTTGCCGATTTGTTTGGCAATGGGTAATGCTTGAGTATAAAACTCTAAGGCTTTCGCGTACTGACCCAGCTTGTCGTAAACTAACCCAATGTAGTAAAGGGTCGTACCTTCACCTTTACGCTGCCCAATTTCTCTGACAATCACTAAAACCTCTTGAAACGTCTCTAACGCTTCTCGAAACTGACTTTGCTTATACTGCTCTTCACCTACTTGGTATAGCCGCCACGCCTCAGCATTCCGTTCTTGTGTCGTTTGCGCTTGTGCCGATGCAGTCACCATCCCCAAATTAGTTTCAGTCAGTGGTATCGCAGTTAAAGACACTAGCACAGTCGCACTCAGCAAGGTGAAGCCATGAAGCCTGTTTTTGAGTAAAGCGAAGGAAAGGTGATGCACCGCAGTATTCCTTAATGTTGCAACTACATGATGACTGTCTTACTTTTATATCTGTGGTTTTTTGAATAAATTACGCAAGTTTGGCAAAAGAAGCTGTGGAACTTAAGTTCCTAACTTATGGCTGAACTGACTTTTCACGGTATCGGTCGAACCTCGCTTCCATTCCTCTCTCCTGCTTTTGAGAGGCTTTAAATTCTCCCCCTTCCCTGATCTACGGTGTACACACAAGTGGGAAAACCTGATCCACATTGGCTTTCATCTAGTAGGGTGCGTTATGGACATTAGTCCTAACGCACCAAAAATCTTGGATGGTGCGTTAGCCTGCGGCATAACACACCCTACAAAACGGGATTTGGGATGATTAAATAATTTGTGTGTACACGATAGCTTCCCTGATAGGGAAGGAGGCTGGGGGGTTAGGTTTCGCGTTGGTTTTTGCAGATGGCTTAAAATGGACTAAAACCCTAATTTTGCAAGTATTTAGTCCTCTTCAGAGGAATGAGCGCTATTAGCCAGGGGTTTATAACCCCTGACGGGTGATAATACAGGTGCAATATCTCAGCAAAGCAATTTTTACCATGCTCCCCACTATTTCTACCATTCCACTGCGCCACATGGCTTCAGGCGATATCTTATCCCTGCAAGTCTACAAATTTGTTGGCGCTCAACCGGGCAAAAAAGTTTATATCCAATCTAATTTGCACGGTGCTGAAATCGCTGGTAATGCTGTTATTCACCAACTCATTGAGTTTTTGCAGACAATCAATGAGACAGATTTGTCTGGAGAAATTTGGTTAGTTCCTGTTTGTAACCCAATCAGCACTAATCAGCGATCGCACATTTTTTCCTCTGGACGATTCTGTAGTTATGAAGGAAAAGATTGGAACCGCATATTTTGGGACTACGAAAAACATGCTGATGATTTATTGGCGTTTGCTAAATCTCAAATTACATTTGAACCAGAACTTGTCAGAAAAAACTATCTCACTCAAATTCAGCAAAGTTTTGCCAAAAATTTAGAAAAAATTAACTCCTCCAGTGGAGTTCCTTACACTGAACGCTTTAGGTACAAACTGCAATCTCTTTGTTTAGATGCAGATTATTTGATTGACTTACACAGTTACACTAATCAAGCATTAAACTACCTTTATCTCTTTCGTAATAGAGAAGAAAGTGCAAACTATTTCTTACTTCCATTTGGAATTCAATTTGTTGAATTTGATAAATGTGAAGAAGATGCTTTTGATAAAACCTTTATCCAACCTTGGTTAGCTTTGGAAGACTATTTCAAACAGCTTGGTAGAGAAATTAGGTTTGATATAGAGGCTTGGACACTCGAACTTGGTACGGGAATGCAAATGAACCCAGATTCAGTGGAGAAAGGTCTTCGAGGTCTGAAAAACTATTTAGCACACAAAGGAGTTTTGCAAATCTCTGGGTTTCCTCTCAAAGAAAGCGCATCTTATCAGATGCTTTTGAAATCAAGAACTCAGATGAAAAAATATTACGCTCCAACAGGTGGAATGATTCAATCAAGAGTAGAATTGGGAAGTTCAGTAAAAGCTGGAGAACGACTTTATCAAATTTTGAATTTTAATAAAGAAGGTAAGTTACCTACTGTGATTGATGTCAATGCAGAACAAGATGGATTAGTTTATGATATTTCTGCCAATCAGGCGGTAAACGAAGGCGAGTTGGTACTAGGAATTATTGAGTAGTCTGTTACGGTTTCAGCCTAGGAATGAATATCATAAGGGTGTGCCTAAACCAAGGCTCCTCCATTGGAGATAATTATAATATTTTGCTTTTTGCTATACCTAGTAGGTAGTGATAAGTAGGTCGGTACAAATAAAGTTAACGAGTTTCGGCAGTCATTAGTCATTAGTCATTAGGAGCCAGTACTGCAGGAGGGTTTCCCTCCGTAGGTATGTGGCGTTCATTGGTGAGGATTTTCGAGGGTTTTACATTTTTTAACATTGTTCAGTTTATTTCTACCTATCTACTTAGATAATTCAGGACTTACGCAAAAATGCCAAAAAGCCCAATTTATCGAACCGCCAAGACGCCAAGAACGCCAAGAATTCGTAGACTATGCGTAAGTCCTATAATTAATAGTAACTTAAACTTAAGTTAAAGCAATTGCTAGAAATTCCAGGGTGATTTCATGTTTGTTTTGTGTTTGCACAGAAAACTCAGTAATTCTAAATCTAAAATATGACGGTGGAGCCACAGGTAAATAGTAGTCAATATGACATCTTCTCTATGTCAGGAGAAGTGATGATTCCACAGGCTCCTCCTGAATTCAGGTCAGGTTTTATCGGCATTGTTGGTCGTCCAAATGTCGGTAAATCTACGTTGATGAATGAATTAGTAGGACAAAAAATTGCCATCACATCACCAGTAGCACAAACGACGCGCAATCGGTTACGAGGAATTTTAACCACTCCAGAAGCGCAGCTGATTTTTGTAGATACCCCAGGAATTCATAAACCCCATCATCAATTGGGGCAAGTGCTGGTGCAAAATGCCAAAATAGCGATTGAATCAGTGGATGTGGTGTTGTTTGTGGTGGATGGATCGATTGCTTGTGGTACAGGCGATCGCTTTATTGCCGATTTACTCACTAACAGCCCAACACCAGTAATTTTGGGCTTAAACAAAATCGACCAACAACTCCAAGATTCTCAGACAATCGATGATAGCTACATTCAACTGGCAAAGTCATATCAGTGGGAAACGGTAAAATTTTCTGCCAAAACTGGTGTAGGATTACCCGATCTACAACAGTTATTGATTGAACAGTTAGAAACTGGACCATACTACTATCCACCTGATTTAGTCACGGACCAACCAGAACGCTTTATTATGGGCGAATTGATTCGCGAACAGATTTTGCTGTTGACTCGTGAAGAAGTTCCTCATTCAGTAGCGATCGCCATTGACTTGGTGGAAGAAACACCAGCTCTTACCCGTGTCCTTGCTACCATACATGTTGAGCGCGATTCCCAAAAAGGAATTCTCATCGGTAAAGGTGGAGGAATGTTAAAAGCCATTGGTAGTGCAGCGCGGGAACAAATCCAAAAGTTAATTGCTGGAAAAGTTTATTTGGAACTGTTCGTCAAAGTGCAACCAAAATGGCGTCAGTCTCGGACACGTTTAGCAGAGTTGGGATATCGCGTGGAAGAATAAAAAAGAGACGCGCCATGGCGAGCCAGCGCTATGCAGGAGGACCTCCCTCGTGCCGGCTCTGGCGTCGCGTCTGTACATTTTTGTAGAGACGCGCCATGGGGCGTCTCTACATCTTTGTCAGGAACTATAAAAGCTTATGTGATAGACATTTGAGATATTAGTAGGCAATGCCCACATTACAGAAAACTAAATTTAAAATTAAAAATTGATAGAAAATGTCTCAGGATAATAATTTTCGCTTAAATCTACCAGCCAATGTTTCTGTGCTGCGGATTTTAATTGTAGAAGATGATCCGATGATGCAACTGGGGTTAGAACAGTCATTAATGGCTCATCCGCAGTTGGAGATTGTCGGACAAGCGGAAGATGGTTACTTAGGTGTGCAAACAGCACTCAAACTGAAACCCGATTTGGTGGTGATGGATATTGGTTTACCCCGGTTGGATGGGATAGCTGCAACACAGCAAATTAAGGCAGCTTTGCCAGAAACTCATGTCGTGATGCTGACATCTCATCAAACTGATACCGAAATTATTGCAGCGCTTTCGAGTGGTGCGGACGCGTATTGTATCAAAGGAGCGAGTGTAGAACGACTTTTGAGTGCGATCGCCGCCGCAGTTGAAGGTGCAACCTATCTTGATCCCCAAATTGCAAGGCGAGTCATTGACAATCTCAAACCACCTTCTCCTAGTGGAAACGCAGCCAATTTATCTCAGCGAGAGTTAGAAGTGTTGAGACTGATGGTAGAAGGCTTGAGTAACCCAGAAATTGCACAAAAGCTTTATTTGAGTCCCAACACTGTCAAAACTCATGTGCGCGGGATTATGAACAAATTATCTGTTGATGACCGCGTGCAAGCAGCAGTTGTTGCATTGCGTTCTGGGTTGGTGTGAAAAGCAAATGCCCACCCTAAGTCCTAAATGTATTTCTCATGGGATAAAAAGGTAATCAAAGCAGTGGGGTAATCGTCTCCATTGTCTCTTTCGACGGGACTACAGGTACGATCTCGAATTCGCCTAGGTCTTGCCACTGTAACACCCACTGCTGCAACAAGCGCAGGTCATCGCATTCCATCAGTTGGAAGCAGCGGTCGAAGTTAGCTTCAACCCAACTGCCAACGTAATTCAAACCCTCAGGCATCATCCGCCCTTGCTCCCGGAACCGGCGATAAATCGGCACGGCATCACGGTTCTTAAAATGCTCGATGACCATGAACAGCATTCCGCCTCCTTTGTAATTAGTTGTTTTCAAAAAAAGCCAGGAACATGGGTTCCTGGCTTATCGCTTGAGTTAGTTAAAACTGAGATCTTGCAAGAGTTGCAACACTCAGTCGACGAAGCCTCCAAACCCTCGTTACCAGGTTCAACCTGGTAACGAGATATTAGAGCCTCTGGCTCTTGTTGGGTGCAAGATTTGAGTTAAAACAGAATTAAGCTATGGAAGAGAATTTATTCGCAAACAAGTTATGGCTGCTTATTTAGCTTTAGCGTACTGTTCAGCAACAAAGTCCCAGTTAATCAACTGGTCTACAAAAGTTTGCAGGTAGTCTGGACGACGATTTTGGTAATCCAGATAGTATGCGTGTTCCCACACATCAGCAGTTAACAAAGGAGTTTGACCGCTGGTGATAGGGTTAGCAGCATTGGGTGTTTTCACAACCTTGAGTTCACCGTTCTCTACCACCAGCCAAGCGTAACCACTGCCAAACTGGGTTGCTCCGGCTTCTTTGAATTGTTTTTTGAATTCATCCAAGCTACCGAACGAAGCATTGATTTTTTCGGCTAATTCCCCAGAAGGACTGCCACCGTCTTTCTTCAAAACATGCCAGTAGAAGGTGTGGTTCCACACTTGCGCAGCATTGTTGAATATACCAGCTTTAGACGAGTCATTAGCAGTTGCCAATATGACTTCTTCCAGTGACTTGTTAGCAAGTTCTGTACCCTCGACAAGCTTGTTAAGGTTGGTAACGTAACCAGCGTGGTGCTTGTCGTGATGGAACTGTAGGGTCTGAGCCGAGATGAATGGCTCTAGAGCGTTGTAGTCGTATGGTAATGGGGGAAGTTCAAATGCCATTGTGTAAATCCTCTCTTTACCGTATCCAGTTTAGAGCTTATGTGGTAGCTCTGGAAATGACAGATTTGTGCTTGGCAGTTCTTGCTGCTTGGCACTGCAATATAAAACTTAACAATCCGATTGTACTAGCAAATGTCGCTTTCATTGCCTCGTCAACAACTGGGATATGTTCATTAGGACACAGTCTAGAGTCTTGAGTAAAAACGACAAGCGGAACTTTTTAACATTCATTGCTCAGGAATTAGCACTGATCAATGAACTTTGACTACTCATACGGCTATTTTTTATAGCAATTCCCTTTATCTCATGCTCTAAATCAGCCGCATTAACCTAGCTTGACAAAAAGGGCAAGGGGAAATTATCGATACTAAACATAAAGTAAAGTAATTTTACGTATATATAGCAATCCTAAATGATTCGTGAAAAACAAGATCCCCGACCACTCTTACGAAGTCGGGGATTTGAAAGGTAGTCAATTTTTATAAATGAAATAGGATTCCTATAACAAGCTTTTTATTTCAATCAAGACTTTATAAAATTTCTACTTTTTTAGTCTCGTGAGCGCTATCCGACTTTTACCTATCCACAAATCAAGGACGGATGTGTGCAAGGTAACTTGATTAATTTGCCAAAGTTAGGCAATATCAAGTTAATCCTGCACCGTCCTATACCTGAGGGATTTAAAATCAAAACCGCATCTGTCACGAAAAAAGCTGACGGATACTATGTAACTCTCAGTTTAGAAGATGCAACAGTTCCTACAATTAAGCCTGATATTAATCCTCAATCAATAACGGGGATTGATATGGGTTTGAAGGAGTTTTTAACAACTTCTGATGGTGAGTCTGTAGAGACGCCCTAGCAGGGCGTCTCTACTCAACACTACTGTAAGGTTCAAATACTTGTTATTCAAAATTGAGCCACTCCCCTAACTTCTAGTTAGGGAATTCGGGCAAAGGTGGCGTTAGCTTTTCGTCCTTAATGACTATCTGGCTAACGTTTTTACCCTAACCGGGAGAACTGCTCTAAGGGTGAATGACACAACCTGCTTTCACACGCGGTTACTTGCTCGCAGTTTGTTTGAAACTCTTTCCATGCCTCCTGTAAGAACGGCTCCGTCCTTTGATACTGACGCTTCAGCATCATGCATAGAAAGATTACCTTCGTCAACCCTTCTGCGTTACCACAAAGAAGAGTAAGACGATCGGGAGCAGAACCACAAATCCTAATGAGCCAAGCTGCGTCAAATTATCGAATAGCAGGAAATGGTGGGTTTGCGTGAGGTGGAACAAGAAGTGCGGTACTGCGAAGACAAGCCAGCTAACCAGTGCAACCTGGGTTAGATGCCGTTCGAGCAATACTGCTGTCGCGACCAGCAGCACGCCAAGGGCAAGATTGGTCGCTCCATAGTCCCGAACCAAGTGTTCGTTGTAGGGACCTAAGATAGAAACCCAATGTCTGCCGGAGAGCGGGAAGATATCGTAAAAGTGGTAGGGAGCTAATAAAGCCCAGAAGCCAATGCTTAGGGAAATTGCCGCCAAGAGCAATAAGCCCAGCCGGAGCCAACCTCCAGCTACCAGATATTCAAGGGATTTGCTGCTCATAAACATTTTTCCTTTGTTGTCAGTTCTTTTCTAAATGGAGCCTTTGACTCAAGAACTCATCCCAGCGAATTTTGCCGTACTTTTGGTCGGGGCATAGCTGCGCTCCTGCACGGAACGCTTGCGCAATCTTGCCAGGAATTGGAACTTCCACGATTCTCCGTTTTCGCCCAGTTGCTTGAAAGTATGCTCTGGCAAGCTCTGCGGCTGTCCAAACTTCTGGTCCACCTACATCTGGAACACGCCCACCGGGTGCTGAAAGAGCCAGTTCAACCAGGCGATCGGCAACTTCTCCAGTTTGGATAGGCTGAAGCAGAAATCCTTTGGGCATCATCATGACGGGGAGACGATCAAGGAATTGAATGACCTTGAACACAAATTCCTGAAATTGCGTGGCTCTGAGGATTGTCCATGGAATAGAAGCCTGTTCAATCATCTGTTCAACTTCAAGCTTCATTCCATAGTAAGGATAGAAGGGGTTGCGATCGACACCAACGATCGAGACAAAAATGATGTGGGAAACATCTGCCCGTTCTGCTGCCTGAAGTAAGCGTTTCGTCCCTTCCACATCGACTTGGCGCGGATTGCTGGGGCTTGAAGCGCAATGAACAATGACATCAATACCTTTTACTGCCTGCTCTATCCCTTCACCAGTTAACAAGTCTCCTTGAACTGTGCCAGGGCGTCCACTACGGCTGAGGGTATGCAAGTCGCAACCAACAGTTCGCAGGCGATCGACCACCAGCGAACCCAGTGAACCTGTCCCTCCTGTCACCAAAATTTTTGATGTATTCATTCCAAAACCTCCTTTTGCTGAGGTGGGAGTAAGGATTTAAGCGCAACACCTGTGAATGAAATCAATAAGGCATCAAACCGAGATACCTGCACATCCGGAAATTAAGGCTGAAACTATTATCCTGCTTAGGTTTGGTAATTTGCTACTTCTTTGTACTTGGGGCAGATATAGCGTAGCTGACACCAGTATATAAACTAAACGTTTACAGGTGCGATAATGAAAAAACTAGCTTGAACGGTGCGATCGCGCTACGCGCCCCAGATAGAAAAATGGTAACGCAGAAAAAATGCCAGTTCACGTAGCTAAATTGGATCATACAGGGTTTTTCATCAGCGTTCTCCAAAAATGATTTTTTTATCTAAGAAGGGAATAGGGAACAGGGAACGGGGAACAGTTTCCTGTTCCCTATTCCCGGATGGGATCAAAGAAAGCGACTTACCAGTCGCTTTCTTTGAGGTGGGGTTTAAATCCCCACCTCAAAGAAGCTGTTGCCTGTTGCCTGTGGCTTTTTTAATTCAAACGTTCGATATAAAATCAGCGACAACAGTCGAGCATTTGCGAATTGACTTGGTGTACACTTTTTTCAGCACCACTTGAATGCCATGTTTGGGTCGTAAGGGGTTTGCACCGTAAACCCCGTCAAGCGCTCAGTCAGGAGCGGGTCAACCGTATCCTGGAGGTGGCACAAGCGCTGTTTGTGACGGAGGGGTATAGTGCGACAACAACAAATGCGATCGCGGCGCAGGCGCAGGTGCCGATCGGGTCGCTCTACCAGTTTTTCCCGGATAAAGCTGCAATTTTGCAGGCGTTGGCCATGCAACATACAATGCGATTGCGCAAGCATTTGACGGAGTTCTTGGATACGCCAGAAGTGGCGGCGTTGCCGTTGCCGGAGTACGTTGATCGATTGATTAATGCCATAGATCAATTTTTCATGGAGAATCCTGGCTATCACGCCATCTTTATGGAAGCGCAGGGTACGATGCCAGAACTGGTCGAAATTGACCAAGCGTTGGATATGCAGTTGGTTCAGGATTTGAGCGCAGCCTTTTCCCGAAGAAATGCGGCATTAACTCCAGAAGATTGCGAGGTGATCGGGTTTGTGCTGGTTAAGGCAATGGGGAATCTGTTGTGGCTATCCCTTAACCAAAAGCTCGCCTTCCGCCAACGTCTAGTCGCGGAAACGAAACGATTGACACTGAGTTATTTGCAGAGTTATTTTCCTATCTAGACCCTAGACCTCTACAATTCCCCATCCCGCCAAGCTGCGCTGTGACGGGATGGGGAATTGTGGACGCCAGTTTGCTCAAGTCGGGAAACCCGCCCACGCAACTGGCTTGGCAATTGGGTTTAAATAACGAACGTTAATACGGTGTCTACAATCGGTTGGGGTTTAAATCTTCAACAGAAGTGATTGATTCTGACGAAGGATCCTGAATTCTGACTCCTTTTTTAATTAAAAAACTATACTTCAGCCAATACCTAAGCGAAAATCAATTAACTCTGCCCACTCTGGAAAATCAATGAGTGGATTGCGATTACCTTGCTTTTGGGAACTGGCGATCGCCATATTTCTGTGTTTTTCATGTTCAGTCACTGGATATTTCTTATGCCAGTCAAGTAATATTTCCAGGTTTTCTGGTTTGTACTCTTGATTAGAATTATTAATGAAACCAGGGTAACGTAGCAAAAAGTAAAGAGTTGCCCGTGCTGCTTCCCCTTTACCAAAGCCTGGTTCAAACTTTTTACCTTCTGATTTCCCACAATTGTTGCGGATTGCTTCTGAAAAGTCAGGAAAATCAGTGAAGGGGCTATTGCTTCGGAAGGAGTTACACTGTGTTTCACATGCAAATAAATGGTGCAAATCGCCTCTCATAGGCGAAGCTTTGTCAAACCATGATTGTGGGACAACATGCTCACAGTTGAAAGGTAAATTTGCTTCAAGGACATTTACATTTTCTATAAGTTTTGCTGTCGTGAGCGACTCTCTCAGCATAATTTCTTGCAAACGAGATGCCCGCATTTTTTCTATCTGCAAGTCCTCTTGGATAATTTGTTCTGGTGTAAACTCAAGTTGCGAGTAAATACTTCTAATCTTTAAATCCGGTTGCAGATCTACCCAAGGATATAAATGTTGTTTTGGGTCATATGATAATTGTTTTTTATGAGTTGTCTTGAGTAACTGCTGTAGACGGTTATACAATTTAGACTTGTTTAACGAATTGAGTTCTGAAAGGATTTCGCTGTAGTATTGATCGCGATCGCGCTTATCTTGAGCTTCATCATAGTAAGAAATCTCTCCTTGACGAAGGCGCTGTAATTGTCTGAGTTCTGCCTGTAATTCAGAATCGCCTTCAATGTCTGGTAGTTCAGCAGCAGGTTGCTGAGTGTTGATAACTTGTGAATCTGGAGTTGGACTCACTGTCACTGAAGGAGGTTGAGTTGATGAAGCGATTGATGCTTGTCCAAAGTTCACACTGACTTGAAGAGGAATCGTCCAGGTAACAGTACCGTTATTTATACTATTAGTCATCGGTTGCTTCTCGTTAGTAATAGGTACAACAGGCTTTGGTGGCTGACTTCCGTCAAACAATTGAGAACGCAAATTGCGCTGAATCTGAGATAGATTTTGCTGCTTTTTAATGTCTTCAACGATTCGACTGACGCGAACTCCTTCATTAGCTACCCAAGCAATGCGATCTTCTCCCATTGCTGGAGTCCAGATACTTCCGTCAATCGTTAAGTAGTTACCTTGCTCATCCATTTTGGGAACTCCGGAATGATGGAGTCCCACAACTTCCCACTGATCATTAAAAACAGGTGAACCAGAAGAACCCGGTGCTGTGTCAGTTTGATAATGCAGGAAATCATCTAACAAATCGACTAATTGATTTTCTCTCAAGGCGACTTGCTTCGGTTCCCCTCCTGGATGTTGAATGATGTTAAGGTATTCCCCTAATATGACTTTGCCTTGCTCTTCAATCAAAGGATTCCAGCCAAACTCACTTAACGGAAGACCATTTGGTTTTTCTTTAACAGCAACTAGGCTATAGTCAAGGTCTTTATTGGTGATAAAAAAAGTGATGGGATCTAATTCATAAGCAGAGGACTGCAACATTTGTCCATCTGTGCTGCTTTGATAATTAAATTCTGCCAAAGCTGACGTAGCGTCTTCTATCGAAGACAGCACATGATTGTTCGTCAGTAGCAGACGAGGAGAAACCATGCACCCAGTTCCATAGCCTACAACTCTCCCACTACGGCTACGTAAAATAATGCGACAGATAGACCGCGATACCCGCAACCCGTATTCTAAGTAAGAAATGCTCATTAAATCTCTTTGACCAAGGATACGCTCTTGGACAATGCGATTAAACTCCTCGGTAGATAAATTATCTATAGAGATTTTGGCAGCTGACAATATTGAAGTCGCTACTGGATTACGAGCAATTCTCTCTAAACGCCTGTTGACACGTTCAGGTGTGTCTACATTGAGAACTGAACCAACTGAAAGTTTACGAAAATTGCGATCGCGAGATGCAGAACGCGTTTGATATCGTTCTATGGTTTCTTGAATGACCTGCTGAGGAAGAACCATTGAGAAATCCTTAAGTACAAAGGTTTATAAATTCGTAGCGTTATCTGTGCCAGAAACAAAAGTTGGCAATAAGCGCTCTTTACTCTTACTACAAGCAACTCTCGAATCTTTACGGACTTATGCACTCCTGTACTTAGTTCGGTGACTTTTGATCATCTTAGGACTTACGCAAAATAAACGTTTTGTAGGGGGAATTCATGAATAGCCCCTACGTGAATTTGTTGTTTCGGACATTTTCTGGGTAATATCAGGTTCGGTTGATTAGTTATGATTCCCGTGATATCTGAACCCCACCCCGCGCCGCCCCTCCCCGAGATCGCGGCGAGGGGCGGTTTTGGCGCAAGACAAAACCGGGGTGGGGTTCTTCGGGATTTATAAGCAATTAAGTAAAGTTGATATAAGTCCTAAATCTCTTTCACATTATCATTTCTTGGACTTAAATTTGATTTAGAAAGTTAATCTTTTGACTTCCTTCCAACACAAGATTACCTATTTTTATCAAAGGTTAAGAGTAAGTAAACCCCAATTTAACCTTAGTTTTACCTTTTTTCCTAGTAGGTATTTTTTGGGGGCGAAACGAGTAAATACATAGGGTAATAGGGTTCAGTTAAGGATTTTTGGTGGAATTCGCGTTTTCTGTAGAGACGCGCCATGGCGCGTCTCTACATTGCGGTCGTGATAAAGATTCTGGTCTTATCACCAAGCGTATTGATGCATAGAGTACGTTAAAAACAAAGTAACGCACCATTAAAAATGGTACGTTACTAAAATTTAATCTTTACTTTATAAATGACTGCTAATGCTACCGAACAAAAGTCCACTCTAAGGTTTTTATCGGTGCCGTCTGAAGCGCTTGTGTCAGTTCTTCGTTACTGTCAAATTTCAATTGCTGTAGGTAGGTGGCTTCGACATTGACAGTAAACTTTTCTTCAAGGAAGGGCCAAGGTTTTACTGTTACCCCATCACCAGACTCGATCACATCGTAGCGGTTGCCGTCTGGCAGAGTCGCAATTTCTAAGGCACGTTCACCCACAGGTACTACGTGGTTGCAGAGGATGAGTGAAAGGCGATCGCACCATTGAAAAAACTCATAAGCTTGCGCTGCTTCGTCTTTTGTAATATTCAATTCCTTTCGCCATTGCTCTTGATGCTGGAGTTGTTCGTCTAAAAAGCTATCCAATTCTGGTGATTCTCCGCGCTTACCTTCATTAAGAAAGCTGATGTGCATAGAAATCAGCATTGCTACCCATCGTCCGCGATATCGGGCATTTAGTGCAAGTTGCCGCAACCTCTTTAAATCAGTTTTCTTGTCTAGGGTAAAATCTAGCGGTGCGCCAGCCTCAGTGAGGTGATTGCCTTCCCATTCCTTTTCCAAATCGTCGTGATGGGAAATTGCCGCAATTGTCTCCAGCCAACGCAGCGGGCGTTTTTCTGGATGCCAATGTCCCGCTATTTGAGCAGCAAGTAAAGCGTGGGCGCGATGGTAAATAACTTCCCATCCTTTCTCATGTAAATTAGCAATCATGAATTAGGCTTAATGGCTTGTGTAATATTAATTTGCTCTTTGATCTTGCACTTATCCTAGATGGCAATTCATCCGTCAACAGCACGAAAAAAAGCATCCTATGAATAGATTGACAGCCAAAGATTGGGTTCTGATCTCACAGCGACTGACTCCTTACTTATTTTTGCTGCCGGCAATGGTTATCTTAGCATTAACCGTCTTTTGGCCCGCACTGCAAGCGTTTTACCTCAGCTTTACCCGCTACGAATATGACTTGACTCAGATGCCGCAATGGGTGGGTTTTGCAAACTTCCAGCGCTTGTGGAAAGATCCAGTTTTTTGGCAAACCTTGGTTAACACCTTGCTGTACCTTGTGGGTGTCGTACCAATTTTAGTTATTGGTCCCTTAGCACTAGCAATTTTAGTCAATCAGAAACTGCGCTTAATGCACTGGTTTAGAGCTGCATACTACACGCCAGTAGTCATTTCAATGGTCGTTGCAGGAATTGCCTGGAAATGGCTGTATGCAGAAAATGGCTTACTCAATCAGTTGCTCAAGGGTATTTTCCCTGAAGGAATTCCTTGGCTCACAAGTCCCCGCTTTGCATTGTACAGCGTCATGGCTGTGACCATATGGAAAGGATTAGGATACTACATGGTGATTTATCTAGCTGGGTTGCAATCCATCCCCACTGATATCTACGAAGCTGCTGCAATTGATGGTTCAGACGGTGTCCGTAAGCATTGGGATATCACTGTACCCTTGATGAAACCATACATAGCTCTGGTTGCTGTGATTTCGGCTATTTCTGCCACCAAAGTGTTTGAAGAAGTTTACATCATGACTCAAGGCGGACCACGCAATAGCTCGAAAACAATTGTTTACTATTTATATGAACAAGCATTTACTAATTTGGAAATTAGCTATGCTTGCACAATTGGGTTAGTGCTATTCCTAATCATTTTAGGGCTATCTGTTGTGCGATTAATGATTAATCAACAAGGCGGCGATAATATTACAGCATAATAAGCTGAAAATCCTGTAATTTACATACCATATTTACAGCAGTTTTCACGTATTTGAACCACACTGTAAGGGCACAGCAATGCTGTGCCCCTACGGCAAATGTGGTCTATTTACCTGAAAATAGCTGTAAATCAAATTTTTGTAGTGTGGGCATCCTGCCATGCGTGTCAACTTAAGGCAAAACCCTTCTAAAATCTCGTTTCCAGGTTCCACCTGGAAATGCCCTTGAAGCGGCTCTGCCGCAACTAAGGCAGGCAGAGAGAGCCTCCCAGTAGGCATTCCCAGCCTCAGGCTGGGAACGAGGCAATCTCTAAAAGCTTGTTCTATACTGGTTTTCACCTTAAGTTGACACGTATGGCATCCGGTTCCCCCAAATTGTGCAAATTAAAGGCACAACAGCTTAGAGTGTAGCGGGAACTGCATAAGTTAGCTTTGTCTACAACTAATAATCAACAGTTTACAGAAGTATGAAACCACACCGTCGCCCCCTTAACACACGAAAGGGGGTTTTTATTTTCCTCAGGCGGTGGGCGATTGCCCAAGGGGCAGTGCCAAAGGCGATCGCTCTTTCAACCTCAGAAATCGCCCAACTTTCACCTTTGACCTTATATTGAAAAATTTTTCTAGATTATGTACAAAGCACTGCGTAGGCGATCGCCCTCGTTTCCCCTGCACTCTCGTCCCTTTGGGACACGCAAAGAGCGTTCGCGCGATCGCTCTCGTAACCGAAAAAATCGCCCAATTTTCACCTTTCACCTTAAATTGAACAATTTTTCTAGATCATGTACAAAGCACCTGCGCAGGCGATCGCCCTCGTTTCCCCTGCACTCTCGTCCCTTTGGGACACGCAAAGAGCGTTCGCGCGATCGCTCTCGTAACCGAAAAAATCGCCGAACTTTCACCTTTCACCTTATATTGAAAAATTTTTCTAGATCATCTACGCGCACCTGCCCAGGCGCGAGCGTGCATATGAGTGCGGATAAGCAGGTATACAGCTTAAAACTTGATTTCTACCGTTGTACATAATCATGCTTAACTGAAGTTACTGCAATCAAGGTGCTGGAGGATGCAATGTTTAGGATGAATACTCGTTGGGCTTGGTTCATCGGAATTGCGACAACTTTCTGGACAAATTACGCCTTGGCTCAAATTACACCCGATGCCACTCTACCGAATAATTCTATCGTCACACCCTCTGGTAATATCATAAATATCACTGGCGGAACTCAAGCGGGTGGCAACTTATTCCATAGCTTCAAAGAGTTTTCTGTAGGCATTGGTAGCGAAGCTTTCTTTAACAATACGGTTGACATAGGGAACATAATTAGCCGTGTAACAGGTGGGTCAATCTCTAATATTGATGGTTTAATCCGAGCGAACGGCACTGCTAACCTATTCCTGATAAATCCTAATGGCATTGTTTTTGGAGCGAATGCACGGTTAAATATTGGAGGCTCGTTTATTGGTAGTACTGCGAGCAGTCTAAAGTTTGCCGATGGTACGGAATTTAGCGCAACCAATCCTGGTGCCACTCCTTTATTAACGATCAGCGTTCCACTGGGGTTGCAATTTGGTTCAAATCCTAAAGAAATTCAGGTCAAAGGACTAGGGCACGAATTTTCATATCAAGAAGATATCATCGAGTATAATGACGATAAAGCCAATCAACCCAATCCCCTTCTTAACAGTAACCAACCAGGATTGGAAGTGAGTGAGGGGAAAACCTTAGCACTGGTGGGAGGGAATGTGTCAATTTCGGGTGGCATTCTCAAGTCACCAGCAGGACGTATTGAAATCGGCAGTGTTGGCAGCAATGGAAGCGTAAATCTCGCGCCGATAGAACAAGGTTGGAAGCTGGGTTATGAAGGCACAAGCAGTTTTGCAGACATCGGGTTAACAGAGAAATCGTTTCTGGGTGCTACAGGAGATGGCGGTGGTGCGATCGCAATTACTGGTAGAAATATCAATATAACCTCTGAATCAATAGTACGAGCTGATACACTGGGCGACAGAAATGGGCAACAAATCAGCATTGTTGGCGATGCGATCGATCTCGATAGATCCAACATCGGCGCTAACAGCTTCAGTTCTGGCAATGGCGGACAAATAAAGCTGGAAGCCAACAACATTACGTTGAAGAATAACGGTGGTGGAGGAACTCAGGCAACAGCATCGGGAAGCGCGGGAGACATTACCGTCATAGCTAAGAATTCTTTTGTTGCCAGGGATTACGGTGGGCTAGGCAGCAAAACCTCTTCTACAGCTACAGGGAATGGCGGAGCAATAAACATTAAAGCTAATTCTTTTGAAGTTAATAATACTGGGCTAGTCAGCTATAACTATGGTGCAGGTAATGGCGGAGTCATAAACGTTGAAGCTAATTCTTTTGAAGTTAATAATAATAGTGGGCTAGTCAGCTATAACTATGGTGCAGGTAATGGCGGAGTCATAAACGTTGAA